>CANCGR010000397.1 GCA_947377625.1 Gammaproteobacteria bacterium
ATTGACAAGCACCGCTTGTTCGGGAATCACCACCACCAGTTGTTCATTCAGATTCAAACTCACTGTCAACAACATGCCCGGACGCAGGAACACATCGGGATTGGGGATGTGGGCACGCACCTGCACCGAACGCGTTACCGGGTCTACGCGTGAGCCAACCACTTTGACCTCACCGGAAAATTCGCGATTGCGATAAACCACGCTGCGGGCTTTGACCATCAAGCCGGCCTTGAGGGCCGCCAGATACTGTTCAGAGACGGTGAAGTCGAGCTTGATGGTGGAGATGTCATCCAGAGTAGTGATTACCGTGCCCGCGGACACCAGCGTGCCGGCACTCACCTGCCGAAAACCCAGAATGCCGGTGAAGGGCGCTCTTACCAGGCGATCTCGCATGTTGACCATCACACCTTCAAGGCGGGCATTGGTGGTTTCCATGTTGGTGCGCGCTTGCTCAAGACTGGTGGTAGCCACCATTTTCTGCTTCTCAAGCTCTACCTGACGGTCGTACTGGCGCTTGGCATCATTGGCACTGGCCTGGGCTTCGGCGAGCCGGCTGGCTTCCGAGGAATTGGTCAGCTCGATCAACAGCTCGCCAGCTTTTACCAGCACGCCATCTTCAAAATGGATCTTGTTGATGGTCTCACTGACTTTGGCTTTGATGTCGATGGATTCGTTGGCTCCCGCTGTGCCGAGTGATTCCACCTGGTCAGCCATCATCTGCTGGCCGACCACTCCGACGGCCACCAAGGTGGGGCGCCCGCCTTTCTTGCGCGCATCGCTGGCGACGTCGGCCTGCTGAAAAGATTTATGGACAACCATATATCCCAGCGCAGCGATGACAAGCGCGACAAAAATCAGAAAAGGGTGACGGATAAGTTTTGGCAAAATCAGGCTCCGGGACCACCCGGTGGTCAAATTGAACAGCTAGGCCGTTAACAGGCTCATGAAGGGAACATTGTCTTGTTTATTGTGCACTTATTATGGCTATTTAATGAATCACGTTGGTTGTTACGACTATTTCATGCCCAAGACAGCTTTGGGTCAAGAATCAGCGCGCTCTGATGTCGGAGCCGCCACTGGCCTTGACGTCGGTTTGATCTGGATGGCCCTCATAACGAATATCGCTGCCGCCACTGGCACGCGCCGACAGCTTGTCGTGCACCGTGGCGACAATGTCGGAGCCACCGCTGGCGCGCAGGTCAGCCTCCACCGCCTCGAATTTGAGCGCATGAATATCACTGCCGCCGCTGGCGGTCACTTTGAGCAGATGGCCGCTGCCATCCAGATAGACATCAGAACCGCCCGAGGCATTGACATCCAGCGCAGCAACCTTGCCTTTGAAACGCATATTGACGCCACCCGATGCCTTTAACTGCAGCTGGTCACCCGCAAAATCAGTGTCGAACACCACATTCGAGCCACCGCCGGCTGACACATAGTCGAGAGCGGGCAGTGTTACCTCCACGCGGAAGTGCTCAAACAAGTGGAACCAGTTCAAAAAGCCGAAAATGCTGCTGCTCTTGCGAATGACAAGCTTCTCGCCCTCGACATCGGTTTCTACTTCGTCGGTGTCGCCATCGTCGGTGTGCACGCTCACTTTGTACCCGGCGCCCTGATGAATTGAAACATCAATACCGCCACCGACTGCAATGGCGTGAAAGCCGCTGACTGCGCGCTCTTCTTCCTCTGCCAGCACCACAGTGGCCGGCAAGCAAAGCAGCAGTGCGATCGCCAATGGGCGAGTACGAGCCTTAACCGTCATGTGAAGCTCCTGTTGCCGAAGGTTGCATCCTGGTCACACACCTGGCGGTTACTGTGCGGGTTTCTTTTCACCCGGATGCGCTCGCTCGAAGCGTGACGCTTCAATGTAGTTACGCACGGCAGTATTGCCTTCATGGCAGGCGTATTCATAAAGAGCATAGCTGTTGTCGAGGTACATTGGATATTTGACAGTAAACGAGCCGGGCGCCAGCACTTTGGGGTCTACTACTTTCATTTCAAACTCAATGGTGTCGTTGGCGGTGCGTGTGAAGCGTTCGATGATTTTCAGGTCGTCGGATGAGGGTTGCAGTGGGCCGGGCGAGCCGGGCACACCGGCGCTGGTCATGCCAATGCTGGTGCCATGGCCGAAGTTGGTGGTCTCAACCACCAGCGTGTTGCCTTCCCAGTGGCCGCGTGATTCGCCCATCCACTGCTTGATCTGCCCCGGCAACGGCGCTGCGCCTTTGGTCGGGATGACTCGGGCTTCGTGTGCCATTTCCAGTGTAATCACTACATAACCGGGCGACTGGAAAATGCGGATGCCATTGTTGTAGTTGCGCGGCTCCATCGACACTGGCAAGCCACGGGTGATGCAGCGGTCCCAGGAGCTGAAATCATCTACGCTGTCAAACACCGTCTGATCAGTTTTGTAGGAGCCGTGCATGCCGGCCTGCAACTGTTTGCCGTAGTCGGTCAGTGGCGGGAAGCGGCCATCCGGCGGGTCAACAATCAACGAGGTTTGCTTCATGGCTTTGCCAGCTGCATCCGCAGAGGGAATCGGGCCGCCCTGAAAGCGTTCGTCGCGCGCTTTGGTGCTGGCCTCGGCTTTGGTGAATTCATCATCGTTCATGTAAAGGCGATCGCCATATTGCTTGTTGCGCTCCAGCGGCACGCTGATCAGATGATTGATAGGCCAAGTGCCACGCAGATCAGGCTCGCCCCACGAAGTCTTGGGTGAGGCAAAGTCGGCCGCCATGATGGAGGTATGCACCAACGCCACTGCGAGACCAATGCCTGTCAACGTCAGCATTTTTGTTTTTGTATGCCCGCTCATATGCAGCCTCTTCAAAAAATTCACCAATTCACCAAAGCTTGTTGTTCATGTATTACTGATGTGGATCAATATTAGCTTTCTCGCAAACATGCAAGCAAACGCTACGTTCTTACATACACCAAAAGAGCGTGTTAAGCTCGGATCAAATATCTGTTTCAACAGTTATCAAAAAAATTAGCTAAAGAATGGGGAGTGGATTGATGCAAAAGCGATTCATCGGCGCGATTGTGATGGCGATGCTGATGTTGCCCGTTCACGCCCAACAACTGCAGCAAAGCGCCACCATTGAAGGCCATCCCAACCTCAACGGCATATGGCAATCACTCAATGGCGCTTATTGGGATCTTGAAGCTCATTCAGCCAAAGCCCTCGACGACTTCTGGAAGATGGGCGCCATCGCTGCGATTCCGGCCGGCAAGAGCCTGGTGAAGGGCGGCACGATTCCTTATCTGCCCGCAGCACTCAAACAGCGCGATCAAAACCGCGCAACCTGGCCCGCCACCGACCCTGAAGCCAAGTGCTACATGTTGGGCGTGCCACGTGTCACCTATCACAACATGCCTTTCCAGATTTTCCAGGGTGGCGGCAAGGACGACCTGTTGATGGTCTATCCGTTCGAAGCTACCAACCGCGTCATCCACATGACTGATCACTCAGCTCCGCCGGTAGATACCTGGATGGGCAAATCCGATGGCACTTGGGATGGCAAAGTGTTGGTCGTGACCACCACCGGCCAGAACGAACTGAGCTGGCTTGATCGCGCCGGCAACTTCCACAGCAATATGCTGAAAGTGACCGAACGTTTCAAACTGTTGGACTCCAGCCATATCTGGTACGAAGCAACACTGGAAGATCCACAGACTTTCTCGAAACCGTGGACCATCGAGATGCCGCTCTATCGTTTGATTGACAATGATGCACAACTACTCGAACACAACTGCGTGCCGTTTGCAGACAAACTGCTCTACAGCGATCTGATGGGACTGTAACTTTCGTTGCCCCTTTCAAGGGCGCACATACGAGGACTGAAACCATGAAC
>CANCGR010000398.1 GCA_947377625.1 Gammaproteobacteria bacterium
TGAGATGGAAGCGCCATGGACCGTTACCGTATTCCGTGACAACCCTTACCTGCCTGCCAGTGTGGCTGCGGTCATGGACGCCAACAAGTTCACCGCCCTGCAGGTAAACAAGAATGGCGCCTTCATGGGAGTGCCTGAAGTTGGCTACGGCCAGGTTGACCATAACGTGTTGACTACCCAGTCATGGGCTGTGGGCTTCGACGCCGATCTGAATGGCAACTGGGCGCTCAAAGGCAACTTCCAGGACGGCAGATCCGGCCGCAATTCAACAGTAATCAACAAGATCCGCTCTGACCGTATGTTCCTGGCAGCGGACGCCGTGCGTGATCCCAAAACCGGCAACATCGTTTGCCGCGTGTCGCTGGTTAATCCGACTCCGGCCCAGTTGGCGGCATCGCCTTCGCTCAAGGGACTCTACACCTCAGTTGAAGACAACTTGCGATCGATCGATGGCACTACCGCACGCAAGCCGCTCTACTCACCGATCGGTCTTGATGCCGGCACGGTAAGTGGTTGTGTGCCTTACGACGTGATGGGTAATGGCAACATCAGTTCCCAGACTGTTGATTATGTTGGCACCGATAAAACCGGCCTTGGCGAAGTCAAGCAGACGTTTTCCGAGTTCCTGTTGACGGGTGAAATTTACAAAGGCTGGGGCTATGGCCCTGTGTCCCTGGCGACCGGTGTGAACTATCGCAAACAGAGCTTCACCGATGGTGCACTCAATTACGATATCGAAGAGTTGGGGCCACCGCGCAACGATCCTGCGCTGGGCATCCAGGGCATCCCGGCCGGTATCGCGCTGAACGGCAGTCCGAACCTGCACCAGTTCTCCACAGTGCCGCGTATCTACGGTGGCTACAATGTGAAAGAGATATTCGGTGAGTTGCAGTCTCCGTTCTGGAAGTCACAGTCCGGCAACCAGAGCGCAGGCGGCTCGATTGCCTATCGTGATTCCAATTACTCCACTTCAGGCCATGTCAAAACCTGGAAAGTGGGTGTCGATATTCAGGTCTTCTCTGATCTGCGTGTAAGGGCCACCCGTTCCAAAGACGTGCGTGAGCCTACTTTCTCCGAGCGTTTTGATTCGCAAGGGGGCGGCGGCTCTGTCATCGATCCGAGCAAAGGCACGGGGTCTGTGCAGATCACTACCGTGGTCGTGGGCAATCCGAACCTGAAACCCGAATTTGCCAATACTGAAGTGTTCGGCGTTGTATACCAACCATCGTTCCTGTCGGGTTTGCAGCTTTCTTCTGACTGGTACAAGGTAAGCGTGACCAACGCCATTGGCTCACTTGGCACACAACGTATCGTCAACGACTGCGTGTCTGGTGCGGCACCGGCCTTGTGCGTGAATGTTGAGCGCGATGACGCGGGCGTTATCGGCCGCGTGTTCAACCCTTTCCTCAACGTGGCTTCTGCGTTTGTGATGGGGGTTGATACCGAATTAGCTTATAAAATGGAGCCTAATTTGTTCGACTCACTTGCCGAAAAACTCACCGTCAGATTGCTTTACGGTCACGTCACCGAGCGTTCCAACGTGTCAGTGGTCGGCAATGCCAGCATTGATATCGCTGGTGGCGTAGGGTCGCCAACCAATACCGCTACTTTCTCTGCCAACTACGAGTTAGGTTCCTGGGGCGTGCAGTTGTCGAGCCGCTGGATTGATGGAGTCAGGTTGGCCAAGATCGGTGGCGGCGGTGTGCTGGCGATTCCGGGCGTTGATTTCGACAACCCGTTTGTTGCATCGCATGTGGTGTGGAATGGTCAGCTGGCTTACAAAGGCCAAACCAAGTCAGGCGCTGACTGGTCTGTTGGATTTGCCGTGCAGAACTTGTTGAACGAAAATCCGCCCATTATTGCCAGCGTGACTTCACGCGGCGGTTCGCAGACCGTTAGCGATACCTATGATGCAGAAGGACGTCGCTACGCGTTGAATGTTAACTACAAGTTCTAAGTGGTAGATGCAGGGAGAGGTAGCGGCATTCCCCCATGATGTCGCTGCAACTACCTGAAACAGTAAAGAACGGGGCTTCGGCCCCGTTTTTTATTCGATATCAGGTCAGGCAGGCCGGATCGAAAGCATAGAGCTCCCGTAACCAGTCACAGACTTCCTGAGCCATCGGATCTGGCAACCACTGTTGATACAGCGACAGCAAGCGCGACTTTTCAGCGGCATCAAATTGTTCAAGGCCCTGCAACTGAAAGCGATCGCAATCCTGTGCCAGCTGGGCCAGTACTTGCGCCTTTGTTCCCACAGGCAGTAACAACGAATTTCTGTTGGTATGTTGCTGCAAAAGTGCAGCAAGGCTCGCCATTGGAATCTGCGACAAATAAGCCTGATTCATCGGATTCGCCAACAAGCCGCTGCACAGTTCCTGAATCGGGGTCAGAGTAAAAATTTCATTTTTATTCTGACCCCTTTTTTCAAACGCTTGCAGGTGAACAAATGCAGTCAGCCGCTTGGCATCATTCACCGGATAGTTGTCCCACAGCAGCGGCTTGCGTTGCAGCTTGGCTGCAACCTCAAGCAGATGATCGCGCGGGTAGCAGTGGGAAATCACTTTGGGACCGGTCCAGAATATATCCACATCAGCAGGCAAGGCTTGCCCCAGTTGTTCCAGGTACTGTTCGGGTTGCTTACCGAAATGTTTTACCAGCAAGGGATCGAACGAATAATAGGTGGGGCACAACATAAACTTTTGTGCGTTGCTGTGTGTTTTGATGCAGTCAAAAATTTGCAGTTGTGTTGCAGCAAGTCCCGGCAATTCGCCCAGCATGTCGTCAAACAGCACGGCGAGCAGTGGCGCTTGCAACTGGTTCAGCTGTCCGATTTTGTGCAACAGCAATTCACGTTTTTCAGCGGAAAAATCAAGATAGAGTTCAAACGGGCTGAGGCCGACGCCGAATTCGATACCAAGATTGGCAGCGTGCTGCGCCAGCAACTTCAGTTCGTTGAAGGTGTTATCAGGATAGGGTGCGAACCATTGCTTGCGCAGATGGGCATCATTCTTGGGCGCATAGAGATAGGTAGTGAAGCCTTGTGCCGCAAGAAAGCTGGCGTGGTCACATCGTGCCTGCCAGCTCCATTGCCTGCCAAAAAAACCTTCTACTGTGCCTGAGCGGAAACTTGGGTTCACTGCGCTTTGGAGGAGTTTTCTTCGGCTATTTGGCGCAGTTTGCGTACGTCGGTGATGCCGCCGGCATTGCTGACCTTGGTAAAGCCGGCTGCGTCCAGCAAGGCTTTGGCTTCGCCGGCACGCTTGCCGCTGCGGCAGTACAGCACCAGCTCAGCATCCTTGCCGTATTTTTTGGCAAGTTCATCTGCATTCACCGTTGCCAGTGGAATGTTGGCGTCGCCTTTGATGTGGTCGGCGCTGAATTCTTCCGTGGTGCGTACGTCGATCCACACTTTCTCGGCCAGTGCAGAGAAGCTCATGGTCAGCGTGAAGAACAACAAAACGAATTTCTTTAAAGTGTTTACCATTTTGGAATCCTCTGTAGTGGTGCAATAACTTCGGTGACTCGGTTTGTCCGGCTTATTTGTTGACGTGGCGTGACATCAGATCCTTCACGCGCCGCATCGCTTCCTTGATGTTGTCGGTGCTGCTGGCATAACTGAAACGTATGTAGCCTTCGCCCATGTGGCCAAAGCTGGTGCCTGACACAGTGGCAACGCCGGCTTCTTCCAGCAACAACTCTTCCAGTTGTTTCGACTTCATGCCGGTGCCAGTAATGTTGGGGAACGCATAGAACGCGCCTTTGGGCACAATGCAGGAAAAGCCCGGGATTTCGTTAAGCAATTTCACGATCAGCTGGCGGCGTTCATCAAAGGTTTTCACCATCATGTCGAC
>CANCGR010000399.1 GCA_947377625.1 Gammaproteobacteria bacterium
TGTTCATCAAATTCATTGTTTCACCGGTGTTTCTGCACTAGCCGGCCTTGAAGGCGCACGACCATTAAGTTCGTCCAGCACTAAAATTGTATGGGCTTTCAACTCGGCGCCCACGGCAGCCAGAAAGACACCGCCCGCCCAACGATAAGCATCGCGCCCGCTCACATCGGCAACACCCAGCTTCGCGCCATTGGCAGCGAGCAAGCGAATAATCTCGTCGCCCCCTTTGTTGGCGGCACCCAGCACTGCCGTAAGCCCCATTGAATTGACTGCATTCACATCAGCGCCGTGCGCAAGACAAATACGAATCGCTTCCAGCAAACTTGCTGTTGATTCGGTATAGGTTTGTGCCACCACCCAACCGACGCCCGAGGCAGCCATCAACGGCGTAGTGCCAGCTTTAGTGGGCAGATTCGGATCTGCTCCGTGTTCGAGCAACAACTGCATCACTGTGGTGTCGCCGGAAAATGCTGCGCGCAAAAATGCAGTCTGGCCGGTGAAATCCACCCACGACACATCATTGAGCACATACAACCATTTGCGCGGCGGCGGCACTTCACGGGTTTGTGCATTCACGTTGGCACCCGCCGTCAGCAAACGCTTGATCACCGGCAGGATTGCATCGCGATCAACGTGGTTGCTGGTAGGCGCGTCTTCCAAACGGCTGCTCATATCAAGGTCACGCTGTTCGATTGCGGCCCACAACGGCGTACGTCCCCAGAAATCATCGACATTGACGTTGGCATGCGCATCCAGCAACAAATCAGCTACTGCCAACTGGTTGCTCAGCAAGGCCATCAACAGCGGCTTTATGCCGTTGGCTTCGGCCTGCTCAATGTTGGCGCCGCGCTTGATCAGCACTGCTGCGGCTGCTGTCAATCCTTCACGCGCGGCGTACAACAGAGGCGTCATGCCGCCCTTGGCCATGTCGCGACGACCACGATCGGGCAACCCGCCACGATTGATGCCTACGCCTTCCGAACCACAACCCGTGCCTTTGCAGGGCGGCACGAATGCCGGCGTTTCACCGATACGAGTGGCAGCATTTATATCGGCGTGATGGTCGAGCAGCAGACTGATTGCTTCGGCATTGTTACCGCGCGCGGCGAGCATCAGTGCGGTCTGACCGAACTCAGGATCTTTTGCATCGACTTTGGCACCAGCATCCAACAGCAACTGCATCGCTTTGGCTTTGCCTGTGCGAGCCGCTGTCATCAACAATGTTTCACCCGACGGTGCCGAACCGTTTGGTTCGGCACCAGCAGCAAGCAACGCCTGCAGTATTCCAATGTTGCCGTTGAGTGCGGCCAGATAAAGCGGCACCACCTTGTAGCGATTACTCAAATTGGGATTAGCGCCACTAGTGAGCAACAGCTTCACCGCATCCAATTGTTCGTTTTCTACCGCAATTTGCAGTGCAGAACTGCCATCGACAACAATAGCGTCGACCGCTGCACCACTGCTGAGCAGCGCACGCAATTGCTTGAGGTTGCCGCTCGCGGCAGCCTCGTTCAACGGGGAAGTGCCTGCAGCTGCACAGTCGAGTGACAGTGCAAGACTCAAAGCAAATAAAAATGTTCGAAAATTATAATGGGACATATGCCACCTCGGGCTTTGGAGTATAGCCCAACAACTCTTGTTATTATTTGCTAATGACGTGAGGCCTTGCAATCCGTTATTCTCCGCGCGCCACTCTTTGGGAGCATATCCATGTATAGAATCGCCATTCGTTTTTTAATCGTCAGTCTGTTGGGCAGCGTCTCGAGCCTGGCACTGGCCCATCATAGTTTTTCGATGTTCGACCAAACCAAGCAGGTCA
Organism: Gammaproteobacteria bacterium; assembly: GCA_947377625.1. Classification (GTDB taxonomy): domain Bacteria; phylum Pseudomonadota; class Gammaproteobacteria; order Pseudomonadales; family Pseudohongiellaceae; genus CAILUG01. Next base: position 1,820 of record CANCGR010000399.1, read on the forward strand.
CCATTGCCGGCAAAGTCACCGAAGTGCAATGGACCAATCCGCACGTATGGATCTTTCTTGATGTCGCCAAGCCTGATGGCAGCACCGAACATTGGGGCGTTGAGTTCACCAGCAAGGTGCATCTGACCCGCCGCAATTTCACCGAAGACATGCTGAAAGTCGGTGACAAGGTGGAATTCACCCTCAACCCGTATGCCAGTGGCAAAACCGGCGGACGCTTTGTCGCAGTAAAACTGGCCACCGGCCAATACTATTGCGACGTAGGTGCCGGCCAAAGTTTCTGCGCCGACAACAAGAAATAATTCAAAAAAATAATTTTCAGTCTTCGCACGGAGAATACGATGAAAGCCGCTCTGCTCGCTTTTTCTGCACTGACCTTGGCCGTGGCCGCAAGCTCCTTGCTGGCCCAACCGAAACCACGCACGATCGATCCTGCCAACTCCGATCATGTGAGTTACGCCGAAATCGATAAACTGCCTGACTGGCGCGGCATCTGGCAGCCAAACATCGGCAAGATCGGTGGTGATCAGCCAATGCTGCTCGGCAAGTACAAGAAACACTATGAAGAAGAGAAAGCCAAAGTAGCTGCCAACCCGCATTACGAAATTCCCGAGAAGACCAACAACTGCGAACCAGTGGGCATGCCATCGATGATGACGATGCCCTACAGCCTCGAGTTCCTGTTTACTCCGGGCAAAATCGTCGTCAACCAGGAAGCGTTGATGATGGTGCGTCGCATTTACACCGATGGCCGCAAGTTGCCGGCTGAAGGCGACATTGATCCCAACTATTTCGGTTACTCGGTTGGGCACTGGGACGGCCAGACACTGGTGGTCGACACTGTGGGCACCAAGGCAGGCCAACGCCTGGGTGAAGTAGGCATCACCAACAGCGATAAACTGAAAATCAACGAACGCATTTATCTTGATAAGGACAACAAGGATCTGCTGCACGTCGATTTCACTTATGTGGATACCGACGTGCTGGGCCAGCCCTGGCATCGCAGCCACACCTTCCGCCGTGACCGCGGCTGGGATGTTCTGGAATACGTGTGCGAAGAAAACAACCGGCATCCGATCGACGCCAACGGCCAAACCCAGGCCGCGTTCTGATTATTCAAACAGATTTACGACAAAGACCTTGCTTTCACTCTTGGTTTGATGGCAAAAGTTAGTTGCGGTGCGCTGAAATGGAGGCTTGGACGCGTTTGGCAGTGCCTTGATTATCAAGGCACGCAATGCAGGAAACGGAGTCTTCGGCATCGAGGGGATTTTTTGCAGTAACCTCGAAGTCTGCTGAAATGAATAATAAGAATATAAAGACGGCTGCGGGCCTGTTCGCGCCCCAGCCGAATCAGCTTCCAACGCCGCCTGCGGCCTGGGCCAATCTGACGGTTGTGTCAGTCGTCTTCCTGATTGGGCTGAGTTTTACACTGCTGTTGTACCGGCACTTCGTAAATCTCGATCAGGAACGCATTGAAGACCGCGTGCTGCGCGGCGTGCAAACGCTGGCGGCCTATTCAGTATCTACACCTCCCAATCCCAATATGCTGGATGCATTTGCTGTGCTGGGGCGCATGCAACAGGACTTGCTGCAAACCCCGGTGCTCGATCAGAACATTCTGCAGAGTTATGTGTGGACGCCACCATCGCCGGCGGAAGACAGAATCAATCTGCGTTATCACCCACGTGTGAGTTACAACGCCACCAGCAACTCTTATGACATGCTCAATCTCAAGGGCGAAGTGGAACCCTTTGTGATACCGATCATGGACACTGACCCGGCCGGCGTCAGACCGGCAACACCACGCGAAGAATATTATCCGGTGCTGCTGGAAGCCACCGGCGGCATCCAGTTTGTCAATCCGGTGGGCCTCAATCATTTCTATGATGACTCGTTCCACATCGCGCTCGATCAGGCGCGCGATTCCGGCTTTGTCACCTCGCGCACGTCCTTCCCGCAAGCCAATGATAATGAGCTCTATCTAATCTCGAGCTTTTTCGTCCCGCTGTACACGCCTGGTGCCTCA
>CANCGR010000400.1 GCA_947377625.1 Gammaproteobacteria bacterium
AGCAAAGGCAGTAGTCTGGCTTCAATTGTTGACACTCAGGAAGCTGGGCAGGAGGTCATTGACGATCAAGTGCAACGACTCGCTATACCCAAACGCTTCAGCTTTCCGGTGCGGGAAATCTGGGAATTGCAGCAAAAAGTTGCTGATCGTCGCGGTAAGCGCGCTGAATTGCTGGCCAACCACAAACGTTTCCGTGCGGCTTTTGATTTTCTGTTGCTGCGCGAGCAATGTGGTGAAGATCTGCAGGGACTTGGCCAGTGGTGGACTGCCTACCAGGAAGCACAACCGGAACAGCGCGCTACGATGGTGGCAGCACTGCAAGCACCGGCTGCGCCGCATACCAAAGCGCGCAGACGCAAACCAAGATCTCCACGCCCTAACCTGACACCCACCTAAGCGAGCAGAACCGCCAGTGCCAGACTCCACTACCAATGCCGCAAGCCTTCCCAGGTACATCGTCGTGGAAGGGCCGATTGGCGTTGGCAAAACGTCACTCGCGAAACGACTGGCGCATAGTTTCAATTACGAGATGCTGCTGGAAAAGAGCGAGGAAAATCCTTTTCTCGACCGTTTCTATCACAACCCCAAACAGCACGCGCTGGCCACCCAACTTTTCTTCCTGTTCCAGCGTGCACAGCAACTGCAGCAGTTGCGCCAAAATGATTTGTTCGAGCCTGTACGAGTGTCAGATTTCCTGATTGAAAAAGACCGCTTGTTCGCCAAGCTCAATCTCGACAAAGACGAATACCATCTTTATGAAAATGTTTACGATCACTTGACCATCGACGCGCCCACACCCGATTTGGTGATCTACTTGCAGGCACCGGTTGAAGTGCTGATGCAACGCGTGCACAAACGCGGCATAGTTGCAGAGCAATTGATCACGGAAGAATACCTGACCAACCTGACTGCGGCCTACACGGAGTTTTTCCACTACTACAATAAAAGCACGCTGCTGATCGTCAACAGTGCCGACGTCAATTTTGTCCGCAACGACGAAGATTATGAATTGTTCTTGCGCCACATCCGGGGCATGCGTCAGGGCAGCCGCAACTATTTCAATCCGCGTCCCGGCCTGCTTTAGGGCAGAACCGGCCTTGCCGCTATAATCACCACCCCAGCCATCCATCGGAAATTTTTGTGAGCGGCCCTACTACTCTCTACACTTTGCAAGATATGAAAAGGCGCGGTGAAAAATTTGCCTGCATCACCGCCTACGATGCACTCTTTGCCGGCTTGTGCAGCAGTGCAGGCGCTGAAGTGTTGCTGGTGGGAGATTCACTCGGCATGGTGCTGCAAGGGCATGATTCGACACTGCCGGTGACCATGGATGACATGGTTTACCACATGCAGTGCGTCAAACGCGGCAACAAAGGTGCGTTGCTGATGGCCGATCTGCCATTCATGTCTTACGCTTCAGAAACACAAACCCTCGACAACGCGGCTCGCCTGATGCGCGCCGGCGGCCAGATCGTCAAACTGGAAGGCGGCGCCTGGATTGCCGAGACCACTCGCCAGCTGACCGAGCGCGGTATTCCGGTATGCGCCCACATGGGACTGACACCACAGTCGGTCAATCGCATTGGCGGCTTTCGCGTGCAGGGTCGTGATCCAGCAGCAGCCAACACCATCATCGAAGAAGCCAAACTGTTGGAAGAATACGGCGCCAACATGCTGTTGCTCGAATGCATCCCGGCTGCACTGGCGCGCACGATCACCGAGAGTGTGTCGATTCCTGTGATCGGCATCGGCGCTGGTCTGGATGTTGATGGCCAGATCATGGTGATGCATGACGTATTGGGTATTTCGCCAATCACTCCCCGCTTCGTGAAGAATTTTCTGCCGGAATCCACCACCGGTATTCAAGGTGCGATTGCCGCCTATGTCGCCGCTGTCAAAGCGCAGCGCTTCCCCGGCCCTGAACATTCCTACAACTAATAACCGCCTTCACATCCATCATGACTTTGCAAATCGACACGCTGCCCCAGCTGAAACAGCTGCTGGCTGAACAACGCCAACAGCGCAGAACTATTGGCCTTGTACCTACCATGGGCAATTTGCATGCGGGGCACGCGTCATTGGTCTTAGCTGCGAAAGCACAGTGTGATTTTGTGGTTACCACCATCTTTGTGAATCCGTTGCAGTTTGGCCCCAATGAAGATTTCGCACGGTATCCACGTACACTGGCAGCAGACAAAGTTGCACTGTCAGAAGCCGGCTGTGATGCGGTGTTCACGCCCGCTGCCAGCGATCTGTATCCGGCCGGACTGGAGCAACAGACCCGCATCAGCGTTCCGCATTTATCGACACTCTATTGTGGCAAGACCCGCCCCGGGCATTTTGACGGGGTCTGCACCATCGTCTGCAAACTGTTCAACATGAGCCAGCCTGACGTGGCCTACTTCGGCCTCAAGGATTTTCAGCAGTTTTTCATTATCAGCAGAATGGTGGAGGACTTGCAGATGCCGCTGCGTCTGGTGGGTCTACCCACCATACGTGAGGCCACTGGCTTGGCGATGAGCTCACGCAATGGCTTCCTGAATGCAGAGCAACACGGGCAGGCAACCGCCATCCATGCGACCTTGCAGCAGGTCGCCGAACACATCCGGGGCGGGGAACGGGATTTCCAGCAGCTGGAACAGCTCGCGCTTGCCAAGCTGCAGGCGGCCGGCCTGCGCCCTGACTATTTTCACGTAGTCGACCGTCAGAGCCTGCTGCCTGCTCACGGCCAAAGCCACCAACTCGTACTGCTGACAGCAGCTTATGCCGGTACGACACGCCTTATTGACAACGTGACGGTCGATTCCCCTGTCCCGGCCTGAGTCCTTGGCGTTTGCCCAAGCCTATGCTCTGGGGGGATAATACGCGCCCTGTTGTTGAGGCCTTGTTGTTGAAGCCCCAGCTGTTAAAGGTAGCCCCATGCAAACCCAAATGTTGAAAGCCAAACTGCACCGCGCCTGCGTCACTCATTCCGAGCTTGATTATGATGGCTCGTGTGCGATCGACAGCAACTTGCTGGATGCCTCGGGCATTCGCGAGTTTGAGCAGATCCAGATCTACAACGTGACTAATGGCGAGCGCTTCACGACCTACGCCATCCGTGGCGAAGCCGGTTCCCGCATCATTTCCGTGAACGGCGCAGCGGCCCACAAAGCTGCTGTGGGTGATCGCGTCATCATCGCCGCCTATGCCGGCTACAGCGATGTCGAGCTGCTCAACCACAAGCCCAAACTGTTGTATCTGGATGAACACAACCACGTGGTCCGCGCCAGCAATACCATCCCCGTTCAAGCTGCCTGAACAAGCTTGGGTGCGACCTTGGTCGCACCTTGCACACCCGCACAAAGCCTTGCAAACTCGGCATCTTTTCAAGAATTGCCGAGGTTAATATCGTGTCTGGCAGCAAGATCTATCCGGTTTCCAAAGTCTTCAAGGGCAAGACCCATCTGGACAAAGCGAGCTACGAGGCTCTCTACGCAGAATCCATCAATTCACCTGGCACTTTCTGGCCACGCATGGCCACGCAGTTTCTCAGCTGGCTAAGCCCGTTCACCAACCTGCATGACGGTGACATGACCAAAGGCGAAGTACGCTGGTTCATCAACGGCAAGCTCAACGTCACCCTCAACTGCATTGATCGGCACCTGCCGGCTCGCGCCAACCAAACCGCGATCCTGTGGGAAGGTGATGAACCCGGACAGGAGCGCAAGATCAGTTACCAGCAGCTACACGACGGTGTGTGCAAACTTGCCAACGTGCTGAAAGATCGTGGTGTCAAAAAAGGCGACCGTGTCTGCATCTACATGCCGATGATTCCGGAAGCCGCCTTTGCGATGCTGGCCTGCGC
>CANCGR010000401.1 GCA_947377625.1 Gammaproteobacteria bacterium
ATACCGTTGGATGTTGCGCTTACTGAGGACGGCAATGTATGTCTGGATGGTGTGCTCTATAACAAGCCTGAACTTGATCTGACAAATCTCAATGTGGTGCGCTGGAAGAATACGCAAACTGGTTATGAAATAACCCTCAATACTGCCACCAGTAGCAGTGGCAGTTTGTCGCTGGCGTTCAATACACTTAAAGGAGAATCGTTGGGCGCCTTGTCAGGCAACAAAACGCTGCTGTTGGCGAAGTGTGCGGGGCTGGTGGCTGGTAGCGTGAAAATCGATGCCGCCAATCAATTGTTCGCATTGATGGAACAATACTCTTCGCTCAATTTTCCAACGAGCGCTTTGAATTACAACCAGCTCAGCAGCGGCAGTCTCAAACGTATTTATCCTGCCAGCGGCGTGTTGGTCACGATCATTGGCGATACGGTGCAGGTGAGTGGCGGTACTTATGGGAGTGCCGCACGCACGCTTGGCAAAATCGATACGTTGCTTAGCCAGATATCAAAGTCAGAACTGAGCGTGTCTGGGACTATGGCTTACAAACAAGACAGTTTGACTCCGATTAATCGCAAAATTGAACTCAGTGACACCGTCGATATGCCTACGAGCACTACGCAGGCTGCTATGACCTTGTTGGTTCAACGGCAACTTGGCGCTGAACTCAATGGCTCCAGTACCTTTACGTTTTCGATACTTACCAACACTCCTGACAAACTTGAATTTACGGTCAAGATCGCCAATAGCACGAAGGTGGCAAGTTCAACGATCCTGCGTGACTACGATTTACGCTTTGTCTATCTGCACAAGTGGACTCAGTAAGGCGCAGGCAAGTCAGGATTATTGCGGAACATGTTGGGCTCTTTCTTCACTTCATTGAACGGGCGATAGATCGTCGAGGGTTCGTCCGGCTTCACGCTCAACTGGCCGTTGACGCTGCCGTGATTAGGCGCGTCATTCCAGCTGTAGTTGTAGGGATTGCGGAACAGCGGCGCCAGATTGGAGTGATGAATTTTCCAGGCACCGTCTTCTTTCACGTAGTCCACGTAATAAGGCCCCCAGATCCACGAGCTACCATTTCTGGCGCTGTTGGATACGCCGGGCGACAGCCAATGCGCCTTCGCGCTCAAACCATCTTTGGCAATTTCAATATAGGGGTCGACCGCCAGATGCATCAGGAAAAAGCCTGGTGCATTGCGCGTGGCTTCAAACGCCTTGTAGAGGCCGCGCACGCTGTCGCCACCGCGATAAACGCCACTGTCAGAAAATTCGACTGATACATCCGGCTTGTCCAGCGCAAACAATGCCGGAATGTTTTCATAGCGCTGGGTGAACAGCGAATGCAGATACTTGGCCTGCAATTTCTGGATGGCATTCATGTCTTCCAGATATTCCACCCTTAGCTTGCCGGCGGTGAGGCCGGCTTCCAGATTGGTCACTCGTGTAGCAAGTGCTGCCAGTTGTGCGTCGCTAGCGCCGTTACCGGCCGGGTTACAACTGCTGAGCAACAGCAGGGCTGACAAGGTGGCAATAGTGACAAGTGGTTTGCGTGTGTTTGCTTGCATGGTGACTCCTGCTGAAATTCACAATTCCGGCAGGAGTCTACCATGGGCAAGCGCTATCTAAAGGCTAGCCTGCAGCACTTCGCTCCTGGAGTTTTGCGAGGCCGTTTTGGCAGGGTGAGCAATGAACTGCTCAATGGCTTTGCGTGACTCGGTCTTGATGCTGGCTGACAAGGCGCTGCGATCTACTGCCCCCATTTTTGGCGCGGTGGCGGTCACACGCTGGGCAGTGATGATCACTTCTTCACACCCGGCTGGAGCGAGCACAGCGGCATGGGCATTTTGTTCGGCACGTGCAGCCGTGCTAAAGCACAGGGCAAGGGCGGCAATGGTAAAAAGGGCTTTTACAGTTTTCATATCAATCTCCTTGAATGGTTGGTAAAAAAAGCATTTCCTGCAAAGGACGAACAGGAGAAAGCAATGTGTGTGCCAACTTTTTTATTTGTTATAATTCAAGTGGTTAAGTGAATTTTTCTCGCGTGCGACAAGCCAGCTGAAAACTGTTCAAACTAAACTTTGGCTTGGTTCACCATTCCTTTGGTGTGCTTTGCGTGGGAGCTGAGAGCTGGAGTTCAGCGCGCTGCCAGCGTCAATAAATGGGCTGCCAGTTCGGTTGGCATACTGAGGAAGGGGCTGTGATCGGCAGCCAGTTCACTGATGTGGAAGCCGGGCCAGGCAGCCAACATGCGGCGCTGGTGATGCAGCGGAATGACTTTGTCTTTGCTGCACAGGACGTAGCAACGTGCAAGCCTGCTGACCACGTCCTCATCAAACTTTACTTCTGACGCCAGCGGCAAACTGCCTTGGCTGCCGAATTGCTGCTGCGCCTGCTGTGCCAACACCGCCGGTGTTGCTGAGTAGAACAGCGGAATGATGGAATTCTTGTCAATGCTGCACGTGCGCTTGTCGTCACTCATGTCGAGCGCCAGTTCGATCGCACACAGCGGTTCATGGCCACGATTGCGAGCGATGAGGGCGAACACACTGTCGCCACTGTGCGGCAGGTAGGCACTCAGATAAATGAGCTGGCTGATTTTGGCCGGTATGCTGGCCGCGACTGCAGTGATCACCATGCCGGCCATGCTGTGGCCCACCAGAATGACCGGTGCACTACAAGCATCCACGAGCGTTGTCACCGATTCGATATAAGCCTTCAGCGTGGAGCGTGCAGGTGGCAACGAACTCTGCCCATGGCCCGGTAAATCCGGCACCAGCACTTCATGCCCGGCCGCTTGCAGCAAGGGCACCAACAGTTGCCAGCAACGTGCATCGTGCCAGGCGCCGTGGATCAGTACAAAAGCCGGTTTTTTCAAGGCAGATTTCGCTGTTGTTGGTGAAGTAATTGTTGGCAGTGCTCACCTGGATTATGCCTGAGCCAAGCCGGCAGGAGTATGCAGGCCCGGTGCTATACTGCGGGCAGTTCATCGCCTCCCTTGTTTCAGGTTCTCATGCGTACACAAGTCGCCATCATCGGCGCCGGCCCTGCCGGTTTGCTGCTCGGTCAGCTGCTGCACAATGCAGGCATCAGCAATGTCGTTATCGAACGCCGTTCCGGTGAATATGTGTTGAGCCGCATCAGAGCCGGCGTGCTGGAAGAGGGCACCGTGCAGTTGCTGCGCGAAGCCAAAGTCAGCCAGCGCATGGACACTGAGGGCATGGTGCATCATGGCGTGCAGATTGCGTTCAGGGACCAGATTCGCCACGTCGATCTGGCGCGCTATGCCGATGGCAAGTCGGTGATGGTGTATGGCCAGACGGAAGTGACGCGTGATCTGATGGATGCCCGCGCCGCTGCCGGTGCACTCACGTACTACAGCGTGCCGGATGTCAGCATCCACAACATCGAGACCAGCTCGCCGTCGTTGCAGTTCACGCTCAACGGTGAGCAGCAAGTGCTGGAATGCGACTACATCGCCGGCTGCGACGGTTTTCATGGCATCAGTCGCCATGCCATTCCCGCCGAGATCCGTTGTGAGTATGAGAAGGTCTATCCGTTTGGCTGGCTGGGCGTGTTGTCCGACACACCGCCGGTGTCGCCGGAGTTGATCTATGGGGCGCATAGCCGCGGCTTCTTCCTGTGCAGTATGCGGTCGATGACGCGCAGCCGTTATTACCTGGAAGTGCCGATGTCCGAGAAGGAGGAGCATTGGTCGGATGACCGTTTCTGGACTGAACTCAAGAGCCGCATGCCCGAGTCGGCGGCCAGCACTTTGGTGACGGGCGCTTCCATCGAGAAAAGCATTGCGCCGTTGCGCAGCTTCGTCGTGGAGCCGATGCAATAT
>CANCGR010000402.1 GCA_947377625.1 Gammaproteobacteria bacterium
TGCATTTCCGACACTGGTGCAGTGAACAGATTCTTGTTGGTCTGCCATACCTTGCGGTAGTCAATCGCCAACACAATCAGCAATACCACATAGATCGCGTAAGTGAAGCTTTGGTTGATCATCTTGAAACCGGCCGGCGACAAACGCCAAGCCAGCAGCGCCAGACAGATATACATCGGCAGCTTCATCAAGAGCAGCATCCACAGATCGCCAACGCTGGTCACTTCCATCGCGCCCATCGATTTCGGTTTGAAGTAAGTGGAGCCTTTGGGTGTGTCAGTGACGTTGAAATAAAACACGAAGCCGAACACAAACGCCATTGCGCCAGTAATGGCTATTGCATAGCGCCATCCATCAGCACCGCCGAACCACAAGGCCACGGTAGGCAAGGTGAATGCGGCAGCAGCAGAACCAAAGTTGCCCCAGCCGCCGTAAATGCCTTCAGCAGTGCCGAGCTCATTGGCGGGGAACCATTCACTGACCAGACGAATACCAATTACAAAGCCGGCGCCGATAAAGCCGCAGAAAAACCGGGCCAGCGCGGCCTGTTCCAACGTAGTGGCCATCGCAAACCAGAAAAACGGCAGCGAGCCGAGGATCAGCAGCAGCGAGTACATGATGCGCGGGCCATACTTGTCAGTGAGCATGCCAATCAACACGCGCGAGGGCACGGCAATCGCCACGTTGACCGTTGCCAGCACTACCAATTGCTGACCGCTGACGCCGAGACTCGCCGCAATCGCCTGCATCAGCGGCGCCGCGTTGAACCACATCACAAAGGTGATGAAGAACACGAACCAGCTCATGTGCAAGATTTTCATCTTGCCTTTGAAACTCAGCAGATTGAACTTTTCGGCAGACATGACTACTCCTGGGTAAAGGAACTTTTATAATTTTTTGAATTGATAATCAGGATCAGGCAACCTGGATTTCTACCTGACCATTGACCACGCGCACGGGCCATGCGGGAATCTTCACTGATGCATCTTCCACGCACTGCCCGTCTTCGAGACTGAAATGTTGTTTGTATAGCGGGGAGGCAACCACCAATTTTTCGCCGATGGAACCGATAATGCCGCGACTGAGCACATTGGCATCGCCCAGCGGGTCGTAGTTGCTCAAGGCATAAACAGGGCCGCTGGCAGTTTCACGGAACAGGGCTATTTGTTCAGCCTTGCCGCCGGCTTCCAACAGCGCACACACACCACTGCCACATACGAGATCGTCTTCACTGCAGACTTTGATCCAGACACTACTCATTGCGTTCACTCACTCTTCCACATTCACCACGGCGATCTTGCGTTCCTCGGCTGTCGCCGGACGTCGCTGACCGCGTTCAACTACATAGGCAAGACCTTGATCCGTCTTGGGTGAATTGACGAATTGGCGGAACCGCTTGAGCTGCTGCGGATCTTCAATGGTGGTTTTCCACTCACATTGATAAGTAGCGACTACTACGGCCATGCCGGCTTCAAGTTCAGCGCCAAGGCCAAGTTTGTCATCCACTACTACACTCTTCAGGTAATCAAGACCGCCTTCCATGTTTTCCAGCCATACCGACGTGCGCTGCAAGCGATCAGCAGTACGGCAGTAGAACATCAGGAAGCGGTCGACATATTTGATCAGCGTGGCGCGGTCGAGACCCGAGGCCAACAGATCCGCATGACGCGGCCGCATGCCACCGTTGCCACACACATAAAGGTTCCAGCCGTGTTCGGTGGCGATGATGCCCACGTCTTTCGACTGCGCTTCTGCGCATTCACGCGTGCAACCGGAAACGGCAAATTTGATTTTATGCGGCGAACGCAGGCCCTTGTAACGGTCTTCGATTTCAATCGCAAAACCTACACTGTCATCCACACCATAGCGGCACCAAGTGGAACCAACGCAGGATTTCACCGTACGCAAAGACTTGCCGTAGGCGTGGCCGGTTTCAAAACCAGCGTCCACCAACAGCTTCCAGATCGCCGGCAGTTGATCGACACGCGCGCCGAACAAATCAATGCGCTGACCACCGGTGATCTTGGTATACAGATCAAACTCTTTGGCCACCTGGCCCAACACAATCAGTTTATCCGGGGTGATTTCACCACCAGCAATGCGCGGCACTACTGAATAGGTGCCATCTTTCTGCAGGTTGCCGAGGAAGTGATCGTTACTGTCTTGCAGACCAATGTGCTCGGGCTTCAATACGTAGTCATTCCAGAACGACGCCAGAATGGAACCAATAGCCGGTTTGCAGATATCGCAGCCATGACCTTTGCCATGGGATGCCAGCATTTCCGGGAAAGTACGAATGCGATTAACGCGAATCAGGTCAGCCAGTTCACGACGTGTATAGGCGAAGTGTTCGCAAATGCTGTTATTCACTTCAACGCCGAGTTTGGTCAGCTCAGCATCCACCACTTGTTTCAGCAACACCGCGCAACCGCCGCAACCAGTCGCGGCTTTGGTGGCTGCCTTGATGCCGGCAACGGTAGTAGTGCCGCTTTGCACCAATGAACAGATCGATCCTTTGTTGACGTTATGGCACGAACAGATCTGCGCGGTTTCCGGCAGTGCATCTACGCCAAGACCAACCTTGCCGCCTTCAATGCCCGGCAAAATCATGCCCTGTGGATTGGCTGGCAACTCCATCTTGTTCAGCATCATCTGCTGGAAGGTGCCGAAATCTTCAACATCGCCAATCAACACCGCACCGAGTAACAGCTTGCCGTCATCAGAGACCACGAGGCATTTGTATTGTTCAGCGAAATCGTCGTTGTAACAGTAGGTGCGCGCACCGGGCGTTCTGGCAGTGGAATCACCGACCGAGGCCACATCAATACCCAGCAGTTTCAACTTGGTGCTCATGTCAGCACCCAGGAATTGTTCGTTGCCGCCGGTGAGCTGCGACACCACCACACGCGCCATCTGGTAACCGGGGGCTACCAAGCCGAAACAGGTATTGTTCCAGGCCGCGCATTCGCCGATTGCGTAAATATCTTTTTCGGACGTCTTGCAGTTGTTGTTGACGACGAACCCGCCACGCGTGCCAACGCCGAGATTACAAGTCTTGGCCAGCTCGTCTTGCGGGCGAATACCGGCCGAGAACAGCACCATGTCTGTCTCCAGAAAGGTGCCGTCGGTGAAATTGAGGCGGTAGCGGCAATCAGTGCCGGCCACTATTTCTTTGGTGTTCTTGCCGGTGTGCACTTGCACACCCAGGGCTTCGATCTTGCGACGCAGCAATTTGGAGCCGCCGTCATCAAGCTGCACTGCCATCAGTTTGGGCGCAAATTCCACCACATGGGTTTGCAGCCCCATACCTTTGAGCGCGTTGGCCGCTTCAAGACCCAGCAAACCACCGCCAATTACCACGCCCACTTTGCTCTGGCTGCCACTCACTTTAATGCGGCCCAAGTCATCAATGGTGCGATACACCAGGCAATGCTCTTTCTCCTTGCCAGGAACCGGCGGCACAAACGGATAGGAACCGGTGGCCAGGATCAATTTGTCATAAGGCTCGCGGCGACCGGACTGTGTTACTACGACTTTGTTCGGTTCATCAATGCTGACCACTTTGTCGCTGAGAACATAGTTCACGCCCTTTTCGCGATAATATTCACGCGTGGTAAGAGCAAGATCGGCAGCAGTGGAACCGGTAAAATAGGCGCTCAGATGCACACGGTCGTAGGCCAACCGCGATTCTTCCGAGAAGGTGATAATTTCAAACTGATCGGCAGCTGGTGATTCCAGCATGTATTCAATGAAGCGATGCCCCACCATACCGTTGCCGACAACTACTACTCGTTGCTTTGCCATGGTCACTGACTTGGTGTTCACAATAGATA
>CANCGR010000403.1 GCA_947377625.1 Gammaproteobacteria bacterium
ATGTGGCTGAACTTTGCAGTCAGTGCCGCACTGATCATCTATTTCGTGGTGAAACTGGCTGCCGAACTGCGCGAGCGCGAAGCCAAACTGCGCCAGTACCGCGAAGAAACGCTGCGCAACGAACAGATTCTGGCGGTAGCCACGCAGGCCGCAGGCACTGCCCACGCGTTGGGTACTCCGCTGGCAACGATGGCAGTGCTGTTGAAAGAGATGACGCTGGAACACAGCAACCAGCCGGCACTGCTCGGTGATCTCACCACCTTGCAGAACCAGCTCAATAATTGCCGCGCCACGTTGCAGACGCTGGCGCGCAAGGCCGACTTCAAGCATCAGCAGCCGCAGCAGCAACCGCTGGCCACCTTCCTGAAAACCATGGTGCAACAGTGGCAGTTGTTGCGGCCTGAAGTACCGTGCCAATTCACGGTGCCCGTTGGCGACAGCCCCCTGCTGGCCGCCGATACCACGCTGGAACAGGCGCTGATCAACATTCTCAACAACTCGGCAGACGCCAGCCCGAGTGGCATCAATATTCAAGCCAGCTGGAACACACAGCACTGGCAACTGCAGGTGCGCGATGAAGGCCCCGGCGTCGCGCGTGAAGTGCAGGAACTGCTCGGCACCACCATCGTCAGCAACAAGCCTGATGGCATGGGCGTGGGACTGGTGTTGAGCCAGGCCACGCTGAACCGGCTCGGCGGCAGTGTCAGCCTTTACCCGCAACAACCGCACGGCACGCTCACGGTGATTGAGCTGCCGCTGGTGCGCAGCAATGACTGAGGCCAACCGCATTCTGCTGCTCGACGACGATGCGGTATTTGTGGAAACACTGGCGCGGGCACTGACGCGCCGCGGTTATCAGGTGCTCAGTTCCACCGACAGCGTGACTGCGCTGCAGTTGGCCACCGCGACCCCACCTGCTTACGCGATCCTCGATCTGAAAATCGCCGAAGAATCCGGGCTCGATTGCATTACCCCGCTCTTGGCACTCAATCCGGCGCTGCGCATCCTGATGCTGACCGGCTATGCCTCGGTGGCCACTGCAGTGACGGCCATCAAGGCCGGCGCGTTCGACTACGCCTGCAAGCCGCTCGACGCCGATGAAATCCTCGGCAAGCTCGGACTTACTGACGCAGTGGTTGCCACTGTTGCAGAGTTGGCACCCTCGCCGTTGTCAGTGAAACGACTGGCCTGGGAGCATATCCAGCGCGTGCTGCAGCAGCACGACGGCAACATCTCGGCCACCGCGCGCACGTTGGGCATGCATCGTCGCACGCTGCAGCGCATGCTGCAGAAAAAACCGGTAAAACAGTAAGCGCCCGCTGCTAGTGCAGCGCCGCGACCGTCGTCGCGCTTGCTGTGGGTGGACGTTGTGGTTTGCCATGATTGAGCGCGCGAAGTTTTGCAGCAGCGTACCGAAAACTCCCGCAGGAAGGTTGACTCCGGTCAACACTTCGTTCCGACCGGTCACTGCGACGTTTTGCCACATTGATCCAGTCAGTGCCTCACCCGATCATACGCAGCACATTTACTTGCCTGGGCACCCACCATGACCAAAACGCACATCCGCATTTCACTCTTCACCTCAGTCGTGCTGGCTTTGCAACCTCTGGCCGGCTTTGCCCACACCACGCTGGAAACCGTCACGATGGGCGAAGGCGTTCGCGTGCTCAACAATGAACAGATCGGGCACGCTTGCGGAACCGGCACCAGCGTTATTGGCACCTCGGCAGTGTTCCCTGATGGCAAGGATTCCACGTTGCTCGTCAACGGCCAGCCCTACACGGGCCTGCTCAGCGACTTCATCAGCAACTGGGGCCCCAACATCCAGCCGCTGACCAGCCGCGCCGTGTTCGACATGATTAACGAGAAGAACGACGCCAACGGCAACGTAGTCGGCTTCTGGGGCGCAGGTGGGCCTGGCATGCCAGCCAACATGGTGGCCTACATCCCGTTCCGGGTGAACGCGACCAACTTCAACCCGTTGTCTTGTGCCACTAGCGTCAAATTCCATGTGAGCATCGTCGATGTTTGCAAAGTCACCAACGCCAGCCACCTCCGTGATGCGGGCGTCGCCAATTTCTGGACGTCGCCCACGCTGGGCACTGTGTACGACACCGCTATACCCGGCGACGACGTCGCCGCCCTGACGATCACCCGTAATCTGGGCACCAATCCGATGCCCTCCTCCTGCGGCGGCGTCGGCACCTCGGTGGATGTCCGCAGCTCGGCCAGCCAGTTGAACCGCGACATGCCAGTCCGAATCAATGGCGTTCAAGTCTGGCCTCAGCCATAATTGAATAATGCAAATCCCGTCAATTTCCATCATCGTTTCACTTGGCCTGCTGCTATCCGGCACGGCGCTGGCCCACAGCGCCGGCGCAACGATGGACCCGGCCGGCAACAAGGCCACCTTCACCGGATTGGCTCGGGTTACTTGTTTCGACGATGGTTCGGGATCTCCGTCGCTGCTCTATGCGCGCGTGCGCGACAACTCCCCGCCAGTCAGCGGGCTGCTGGTCAACCTGCAAATGCTGAAAGGTACACAGGCGCTTAGCATCAGCGATCCTGTCTCGGGCGACGCCAATTTCAGCGACTCACTGCAATTGGCGGGCGGCGCGGGCGTTTACACCTTGTTACTCAACAAGACCGCCGCCGGCGCTCGCAACTTCGACATTGAATATCACTGCCTCACCGCCACTGGTGACCACACTGGCACCGACATCATCGTGGACCAGTTCAAGTGAAAGCGCTGCTACTCCTGCTGCTGCTCGTGTTGTTGCCGGGCTGCGCAAGTGTGGAACCGTGGCAGCGCGATGTGCTGGCCAAACCAGCGATGGCAGTAACGCCGTTGCCGCTGGATGCTGCCCGCAATCGTCACGTGCAGACCAGCCGTGAAGCAGGCGCCACCGCCAGCGCTGCCGGTGGTGGTGGCTGTGGTTGTTACTGACACGCGCACGCTTACTGATAGCCGCCCCTGCGAATCGTCAGCCGCATTGCGGGCACTGACAGCCGCGGCCTTGCTGTTGCCCGGCCTGCAGCCGGCACTGGCGCAACAATCCAATGACGCAACGTCTGTACAAGTCTCGCGCTTCAGTCAGGACTACACCGCAGGCAACACGCTGCAGGCATGGACGCTGGATTTTCGCAGCAGTCATGCACTGGATGACCGTTACCGCCTGAATGTCGGCCTGTCACAAGACAGCTGGTCCGGTGCGACACCCGTGACGGTGGCTCCCACTGCGTTCGGCGGCAATCACCCGGTGCTGCGCAACGTAGCCGGCGGCACAGTAATCTCCGGGGCTTCGCCAGTGGTCAATGGCAAGCTATGGCTTGATCAGCTGCTGCAGCCAGTTGCTACCAATGCAGATGGCAGCACTTATGTTGATAATCGCCGCGAATTCATCATGTCGTCGGCCTCACCGGAAGTGCGCCAGCAAGTGGATGTCGGCGTGGATTTCAATGACCAAAACAAGCACCACACGCTTAACCTGAGCCATTCATCGGAACCCGACTTTCGTTCACTGCATGCCGACTGGCACAGCCGGTTTGATTTCAACAAACAACAGTCAACCCTCGCACTGGGCGCCGGCCTTACCCACAGCGATATTCACGCCACACTGGATCACAACCTGTTGCCGTATCTGGCACTCAACAACCAGGATGCCACGCTGGTGCGCAATGGCAGCGACGTGCGCAGGCAAGGAAGGCGCAATGAACAAATGCTGGAGCTGGGTTTGACGCAGGTAATGAGCGAGCGTTCGCTGCTCGATCTTGGTGTGAGTGTGAGCCGCAGCACCGGCCTGCTGGAAAATCCCTACAAGGCAATGACAG
>CANCGR010000404.1 GCA_947377625.1 Gammaproteobacteria bacterium
CGAATGGCAGCCTCCCTGGATTCATCAAGATAAGTAACGGCGAAATAGGCATGATCCATGGACGTGGGTGAATACCCAAGTCTTGCATCAGTGAAATTGAGTAACTTCAGGATATTCCTATGTGTACATACATTCGCGCTGACCGAATCCACCGATCCCAAACAAGCGTAATACCAGCGTGTGGCGGCTTCGGCATCAGCGTCAAAAAAAACTGCAGGCGGAATTTCAATCAGATTGTACGCTGAGTACAGCGCAAGCAATTTCAGCAAAGCTCCTGGCTTTTGCACATCAGCCAGTAGTTTTTCCACGTAATAGTCAGTGTTTTGCAAGCCGGCTATAACTACCAAGTTCGCGATGGCTTCATTGAAATAGATGAATTCGAGCAGCAGATTCCGGTCGGCACAAAAATCTTCTCGTACAAAAGTTGCCAGAAAATGCGTTATGAAGGGGCCAACCAACCTAATATCCTGAACCTTCTCATTCTGGAAGGTGAGATTCGAAATCTTCTTCACTTGTTCGAGAAAATAACTGGCCAGTTTCCTGCTTTCAGCATCAGGCTCTGCGTGCATAAAAATCCCTGATAGTTCTGGCAGTGGTCAGCACATCGGCGCGGCTCACATCAAGGTGCGTGACCATGCGGATCGTAGCGCCGGGATCGACAAGAATCCCATGTGAGTGCAAATGTTTGGTCATTGCTGCAGCAGTACCGACTGCAGGTATCATGAACACCATGTTGGTTTGCACGAGGGCAAGATCAATGCTGACGGCTTTCACTCCCCTCAATTCAGTAGCAAGCAACTCCGCATTGACGTGATCATCAGCCAGGCGTTGCACATTGTTTTGGAGCGCATAAATACCGGCCGCCGCGATGATGCCTGCCTGCCGCATACCGCCGCCGAGCATCTTGCGCCAGCGCCGTGCCTGTTTGATCAAGACCGCACTGCCGCACAACACAGACCCGACCGGTGCACCTAGACCCTTCGACAAACACACCGATACTGAATCGAACGGCTCGGCAAGCACACGTACATCGACCCCCAGTTTTATTGCGGCATTGAAAAGACGGGCACCATCAAGATGGGTGGCCAGTTGATGTTCACGCGCAAGTGCGCAGGCGGCCTGCATGTAGGCAAGAGGCAACACACGGCCACTGATTGTATTTTCCAGGCACAGCAAACGCGTGCGGGCAAAGTGGAAGTCATCGGGCTTGATCGCCGCCTTGATCAAGTCGAGTGCAAGGGTGCCATCCGCGCTCACCGGCAGTGGTTGTGGCTGGATGCTGCCCAGCACTGCCGCGCCACCGCCTTCGTATTTGTAGGTGTGGGCGTCCTGCCCTACCAGATATTCATCGCCACGCTGGCAATGGCACAGCAAGGCCAGCAAATTGGATTGGGTGCCACTGCTGACAAACAGGGCCGCTTCTTTGCCCAGCAGCTGCGCTGCCAAGGTTTCGAGCTGTTGCACGGTAGGGTCATCGCCCCACACATCATCACCTACTTCTGCCTGCGCCATTGCTTGTCGCATCGCCGGCGAAGGACGCGTGACGGTATCGCTGCGCAGGTCAATCATGCACAACCAACTCAGTGTTCATGTTGCAGAGCCAGTGGCCGCACTACCGTCAGCAATTGCACAAGGAAGGGCGCGCGATTGCTGAAGATGACATTGTGGCCGGCGTTGTCTATCTCGATCAGGTGCTTGGCAGGCGCAACCATCTGGTCGAAATAGTCGCGCACCACACTGGTGGTCGTCAGCAAATCGGCTTTGCCTTGAATGAGCACAATCGGCATGGCAAACGCAGTGGCCAGCGCAGGCATATCCTCTTTGTCCATGGCAGCACCGAGCAAGCGATAGGAAAACATCTCGCCGTCATCCATGTACTGCGGGTACTCGGTTTCCTCCTCTTGCATCCAGGTCTGCTGATCTTCTTCGGAGGGAGGTACAGATGGCGGCTCCAGCTCACCTTCCCAACGTTCGATGACATCGTACTGGGCTCGGCTCGGCCATGGCGGCGGCCCAATGGCACTTAGCTCTTGCAACGCATCTTCACGGGAACCAGCCAAGGTCATCAGTGAAGGATAGGCCGCTTCCAACTGACGCGGCAGGTTGGTGACCTGCCCAGTGCCAACGTAGACGGAATAAAGCTGCGGGGCTGCATTAATCATGTGAATGCCGAGAATCGAACCCCACGAATGACCCAGCAAAACCAGTTTTTGTTTGTTCAGATGCTCGAGCAGGAAACGGGTGACTTCAATGCCATCCTCAGCCATACGCTCGACTGACATGGTATCGGCTATCGCATCGCCGTGGCGCTCAAAGGTCTTGCCCTCGCCACGCTGATCCCACATGACCACAGTGAAGTAGCGTTCCCACGAACGGAACATGGGAGTATCCAGCATGGTAGAGCTGCCCGGCCCGCCGTTCAGCCACAGCAGCACCGGATTGGCAAGATTGTCGCCGCGGATCTGTATCCACTGATCAATGCCGCCGGCGCGCACATACATCGCCTCATGAATGCCGGATGCAATGGGGTCGCCGGAGGTATTGCCGCCCAGCTCGTCCTGCGCAGTGGCAGACCACGCAACGCTGGCCAGCATTAACAACGCGATGACTTTCAGAACCACCCGACGCACGTCTTGCCCTCACCTGTTCAAAATTGCGTTTATCTATTGCGCCTGCGCATGCAGGCGGGTATTCACCATGCGCAATGTCGCCAGCACTGCCGCATATACCTGGTTGGCATGTACACCACGCGTGCGCAGATTACGCTCGTCGCCGGCGGCGGCCCAGGTGATCGTACATTCAGTCAGTGCACCGGGCTTGCCGCCTTTGGGAATACGCACACTGTAATCAACCAACTCCGGCATCACAAAGCCTAAACCCGAGAGGATGTGTGTCAATGCGTCGATGAACGCATCATAACCGCCGTTGCCGCTGCCCTCGTGCTGGTATTGCGTGCCGTTGATCTCCACTTGCAGTGTGACCTGAGACTGCGCGGTCAGGTTGCTGTGGATTTCGCAGTCGAGCAACCGGATGTGCTGGTAATCATTGCTCTCCAGCACGTCGGCGATGATGAACGGCAGATCATCAGCCGTGATGGTTTCCTTGGAATCACCAAGACTAACGACACGTTGCAGCACTTTCTTGAGGTTGTCGGGCGACAGCGTGATGCCAAGTTCTTCGATATTCTTCAGCACCGAGGCCTTGCCGCTGAGTTTGCCGAGCGCGTATGTGCGCTTGCGGTCGAAGCGCTCGGGGCTGAGCTGGGTTTCGTACAGACCACCCTTCACATCACCATCGGCATGGATGCCGGCCGTTTGCGTAAACACGTCGGCACCAAGGATCGGCTGATTGGCGGCCACCCATTTGCCGGAGAAACGCTCCACCATTTTGCTGACTGCGGCCAGATGGGTTTCATCAATGGCGGTGCGCACACCCATCTTGTCTTTCAGCACCACGGCGATTTCTGCCAGCGAGACGTTGCCGGCGCGCTCACCCAGGCAGTTCATCGTGCAATGCAGCGTGCTGATGCCGGCTTCCACCGCGGCCATGCAGTTGGCTGTGGCAAGGCCGTAGTCGTTGTGCGGATGGAAATCGAACTGCAAGTGCGCAAAACGGCTGCGCATGTCAGTGAGCGCGCGAAACACTTCGGCCGGGCTCATCACGCCAAGCGTGTCCGGCATCATGAAATGCTGGATGCCGCTGGCACCGATCAGGTTCAGCAAGCCGAATACGTAGCTCTTGTTGTCTTTGTAACCGTTGGACCAATCTTCCAGATAGGCATTCACCCGCAGGCCGCGACTGTGGGCGTACTGCACTGTTTGCATGATATC
>CANCGR010000405.1 GCA_947377625.1 Gammaproteobacteria bacterium
TACAACCACATTGGTGTGCCTGATTCGTTCCACCCGGTCAGCCATCACAGCAACGACCGCGACCGCATTCGCAAGCTCAGCCTCATCCAGAAATATCACATGGAGCGCTTCGCCGACTTCACGAAGAAACTGGCCGCCACGCCCGATGGCGACGGCAGCGTGCTCGACCATTCGCTGTTCCTCTATGGCTCGAACATGGGCAACAGCAACGCGCACGACAACTATCCGCTGCCGGCAGTATTGGTTGGCGGCGCCAACGGCAAGCACGTGGGCGGCAAGAACCTCACGCTGCCCGAACGCACCCCGCTGGCCAATGTGCATTTGACGATTCTTGAAAAACTCGGCATTGAGCAGAAGAGTTTCGGCAACAGCACTGGCCTGCTGGCTGAGGTTTGATAGAGCTATGAAGATGATTGATCGCAGACATGTTCTCAAAGCGGGCTTGGGTGGACTGGCGGTATTAGCCGCTGCGCCGCTGTGGGCCGCTGAAACTTCCAAATTGTCGACGCAAGTGCTGGCCGGCAAAGTCAGCCTCATTGCCGGCGCGCCCGGCAATGTGATTGCACTGGCAGCAAGCGATGGCGTTGTGCTGGTCGATAGCGGCTCAACCGCGATGGCCAGCGCTGTCAAAGCCAGTCTTGGCAGTGCCAAGGTAAAAACGCTGTTCAACACGCACTATCACGCTGATCAAAGCGGCGGCAACGAACTGTTTGCCAACGACGGCGCCGTCATTCACGCGCATGTGATCACCAAGCAGTGGTTGTCTTCTGACTACTACGTGCCTGCTGATGACCGTTGGGTAAGCGCCCCTGCCAAAGCCGCCCGCCCGACGGTGAGCTTTCGTGACAAAGGTGAAATGAAAGCCGGCGCAGAACGCATCGAATACGGTTATTTGCTCGAAGCCCACACGCGTGGCGACATCTATGTGTACTTCCGCGACTCCAATGTGTTGGCCGTAGGCGATGTAGCCTCACCACTGCGCGACCCAGTGCATGACTGGTTTGCCGGCGGCTGGCTCGGCGGCCGTGTCGATGCAATGGATGAGCTGCTGGCACTGGCCAATGACAAGACCAAAATTGTGCCTGCCTACGGGCCGGTGATGACGCGCGCGCAGCTGAAAGATGAGCGCGACATGATGAATGTTCTGTACGAACGCACCACAGACCTGACCGACAAAGGCCGCAGCGCGAAGGACATTCTCGAGGCTGGCGTCATGAACGAAGTGAAGCGCAAGTTCGATGATCCTTATAAATTCCTCTACGACGTTTGCAAAGGTCACTGGGCTCACTACACGAATTTTGGAGGCAACATTGTTTAACATAAAAACAACAAAGCTTGTTGCAGGCATCTTGCTGTCGCTCGGCGTAGTTGCGTTTGCCAGCGCCCAATCCCGCCCACAAACGCTGGCCGATCTCATTCGCGCCGGCAATCGTGAAGCGGTGCTGGCTGCGATCACCTCGCCTGAAGTCAATGTCAATGCCGAAGAGCCGGATGGTTCCACTGCGCTGACATGGGCCACCTATGCGGTGGATCATGAGATGGTGCGCGCCTTGCTGAAAGCGGGTGCCAAGCCCAATGTGACCAACAAATATGGTTCAAGCCCGCTCAGTGAAGCCGTCAAACTGCTCGATATCGAACTCGTGCGTCCGCTGCTCGACGCTGGCGCCAACCCCAACTCGCCCAACCAGGATAATCAAACCGCGCTGATGGTGGCCTCTTCACTCGGCTCGCTGGACATTGCCAACTTGTTGGTCAGCCGCGAAGCCAATGTGAATGTGGTGGAAACCTTCCGTGGCCAAACTGCCTTGATGTGGGCCGCTGCCAGCAACCATCCTGAAATTGTCGAGATGTTGATTGCGCACGGCGCCGATGTGAAACCACAGGCCAAGAGCGATGACTGGGAACGCCAGATGACCTCGGAACCGCGCGCACAGTTTCGCAACACCGGCGGCCTTACTGCCCTGCTCTATGCCACGCGTTCCGGTTGCTACCGCTGTGCGGTGGCCATCATCAATGCCGGCGCCGACATCAACAAACCCAATCCCGACGGCATCACGCCGCTGATCAACGCCCTCGACAACCGCGCCTTCGACATTGCGATGTTGCTGCTGGACAAAGGTGCCAAGCCCGATACCTGGGACATGAACGGTCGCACACCGCTTTATGTGGCCATTGATATGAACTCGTTCAGAGCCGCTGGCGGCTTCGGCGGCGGCGGTGGTGGTGCTGGCGTCAACTTCGGTGGCGTGGGCGGCAGTGCACTCGGCACGCAAGCCGCTACCGGACGCGGCCAGAATGCAATCAAAGCCATGGATGTGGCCAACCGCCTGATCGCGATGGGCGTCGATGTGAATCACGAGCTGACCCGCATGCGCCCCAATGGCCCCGGTCGCGGCCGCTTTGCCGACTACAACATGCGCGGCGGCACTGGCCCGCTCATGGTTGCGGCGATGAGTTATGACGATGAAGCCATCAAGGTCTTGTTGAAGGCTGGCGCCGAAGTGGATTTGCCTAACGTGTTCGAGATCACACCATTGATGTCAGTCGCCAACATGAGTGGCACTGGCCGCGGCAATGGCGCAGTGCCTGGTGGCGGCGATCCGCAGATACGCGTGATGAAATCGATGGATTTGTTGCTGGATGCCGGCGCCAACATCAACGCCAAAATTACCAACAGCCGCACTCACACCGCCAAACTGGTGGCCTATGTGGCCGGCCGTGACAACGAAGGCAAGACTGCTTTGTTCTCGGCCGCTGAAGCGGGCTGGGACAAAGTCGTCAAGCACATGCTTGAGCGTGGCGCCGACCCGACCATCATGGATGCAGCCGGCAAAACCGCGCTGGATTACGCACGCGTTCCGCCTGCCGGCGGTGCTGCGGCAACGGCACCGGCCAGCGGCAGAGGGCCAACAGTATTGGGCGGCGCAGCAGATCGTGCGGCGACCGTGGCCATGCTCGAGCCGTTAACACCCAAGTCAGCTGCCGCAGAAACGGCCCCGGCCAAGAAACCCTGATCATACCGAACGTCTCTTCGTCATCGCAGCGTTTACGCGTTGACGAAGAGGCCTACCATGATCACCAGCCTCACCCTCACCCAACTACAACAAGCCATGGCCTTGCACCAGGCCGGGCAATTGCAAGCCGCGCAGCGCCTGTACCAAAGTGTGCTCAACGACGAGCCAAACAACTTTGATGCGCTGCATTTGCTGGGCGTGATTGCGTTTCAAACACAGCAGCATGCGCTTGCCGTTGAGCTGATTGGCAAAGCCATTGCGCTGCATGCCAACGCAGCGTTTTATTCGAACCTCGGCAACGCCCAGGCTGCGCTTGGGCAACAGCAAGATGCTGTCGCCAGCTTTGATAACGCGATAAGACTTAAACCAGACTACGCCGATGCGTATTCCAATCGCGGCAACGCCTTGAAGGCGCTTGACCGACTGCCTGAGGCACTCGCCGATTATGATCACGCCATTGCACTCAAGCCCGACCTTGCCGACGCCTGGTTCAATCGCGGCAATGCGCTACGGGAATTGGGACAACTGGAAACAGCGATTGTGAGTTTCGATCGCGCGATTGCGCTCAACCCGGACAGAGCCGCTGCGTGGTGGAACAAAGCACTGGCACTGCTGAGCCTTGGCGACTTTGCGCAAGGCTGGCCGCTGTATGAATGGCGCTGGCAAACCGAACCGCTGGCTTCCCGCAAGCGAACCTTCAGCCAACCGTTATGGTCAGGCAAAGAAGCGCTGCTCGGTAAAACCATTCTGCTGCATCACGAGCAAGGCCTGGGTGACACACTGCAATTTTGCCGCTTTGCCAATCAGGTTGC
>CANCGR010000406.1 GCA_947377625.1 Gammaproteobacteria bacterium
ATCATCAAAGAAGACCATAACGTGCTGGATATGCTGACGGCCGATTACACCTTCGTAAACGAGCGTCTGGCCAAGCACTACGGAATTCCCAATGTCTACGGCGAGCAATTCCGCCGTGTCAATCTGGGGCCGGAACTGGATATGCGCCGCGGCCTGCTCGGCAAAGGCGCGCTGTTGACCATCACCTCGGAAGCCGCGCGTACTTCGCCGGTGAAACGTGGCAAATGGTTCCTGGAAACCTTCTTCGGCGTCAGCCCACCCGATCCACCGCCAGGCGTGGAAACCAATCTTGACCAGAAAGAGGGCGAAGCTCCCAAAACCATGCGCGCAAGGCTGGAAAAGCATCATACCAACCCGACTTGCGCCACCTGCCACAAGATGTTTGAGCCACTGGGCTTTGCAATGGAAAACTATGACGCCGTGGGCGCCTGGCGATCCAAGGATGTTGGCAGCGTGATTGATGCCAACGGTGTGATTACCGATGGCACTGTGCTCAATGGCGCCAAGAGCTTGCGCGAACTCACCGTACGCAAGGGTGATCTGTTTGCCCGCACCTTGACCGGCAAACTGCTGACCTACGCGCTTGGTCGTGGCGTTGAAGACGAAGACATGCCGCTGGTGCGCTCAATCGCACGTGACGCGGCCAAGCAAGACTACAAATTCTCAGCGCTGCTGATGGGCGTCATCCAAAGCCCGGCTTTCACGATGAACCTGAAATCCGCTTTGGCAATGAATAAGGAGTAACGCAATGTTTATTACCAAAAAGCATATCGCACGACGTTCCTTTTTGCGTGGCGCTGGCGTAGCCCTCGGACTGCCGCTGCTCGACGCGATGATCCCTGCTGCCACCGCTTTGGCGAAAACTGCAGCCGTGCCGCCGCCGCGTTTCTTCGGCGGCTTCGTGCCGCATGGTGCGGCGCCAGGTTACTGGGTCCCCGAAAAAGCCGGCCCACTGGCGGCAGAGTTGCCCTTCATGTGGAAACCGCTGGAGCCCTTCCGCAAGCACGTGACAATCATGACCGGCTTGCACTCCACCTCGGCAGAGCCACCGCCGGGTGAAACCGGTGCCGACCACTGGGTTGCCGCCGCGTTCCTGTCTGCTGACAAACCCAGAAAAACTGCCGGTGCCGATGTTTATGCCGGCCGCACCATCGACCAGATCATTGCCGAAAAATACGGCAGGGAAACGCTGCTGCCTTCGCTGGAAATCTCGGTGGAAGATCCAGGCTCAGGCTCGAGCAACTGCGGTGAAGGCTACAGTTGCGTCTATACCAACACCATCTCCTGGGCTTCACCCACGACACCACTGCCAATGGAATTGAACCCGCAAGTCGTGTTCGAGCGCATGTTCGGCAGCGGCAGCACTTCCGAAGAGCGCAACTCGCGCCGCAAGCGCAACCAGAGCATCCTTGACTCGGTCACCGGCAAGATTTCCAGTTTCCGCAAGGAGATCAGCGCTCCTGATCGTTCACGTCTGGATGCGTTCACGGAAAATGTCCGTGAAATCGAGCGTCGCCTGCAGATCGCCGCCGGCGCCACTACCGCAGCACCCGAAAATTTTGCGAGTCCTCCCGGCATTCCCCAGTCCTTTGATGAGCACATCAAGTTGATGTTCGACTTGATGACCCTCGGCTTCCAGGCCGACATCACGCGTGTGGGCACCATGCTGTTTGCACGTGACCTTACCGGCCGCGTCTATCCCGAGAGCGAGTCGCCTACGCTGGGTTTCCATGGTGCATCACATCACGGTGAAGACCCTTCTCTCATCAATCAACTGTCGAAGATCAACCAGTATCACGTGAAGATGCTGGCGTATTTCGTCGACAGGCTGGCCAAGACCGAAGATGGCGACGGCAGCTTGCTTGACCATTCGCTGTTGCTGTACGGCAGCAACATGGGCAACCCGAACCAGCACGTGCATTACGATGTGCCGCATGTGCTGATCGGCGGCAACAACGGCAAGATGAAAGGTAACCGCCACCTGGCATACCCCACCAAGACGGTGCCAACCGGCAACCTGCTGTTGAGCCTGCTGGACCAGTTCGATATTCATCAGGACAAAATCGGCGACAGCAAAGGCCGACTCGAGAACATCTGACTCGCATAAGTCCTTACGTATTGGAAAAGATATTTATGTTGGCAATAAGAACTATCACTTTGGCGTTGTTGCTTGCCTCGGCAAACATTGCCGTTGCGCAGTCTGAGGTGGCCAATGCCGCGATGCAGCACGACAGTGCGGCAGTGCAGCGCCTGCTGAAAGCCGGTGCTGATGTGAATGGCGGCCAGGCCGACGGCGCCACTGCGCTGCACTGGGCGGCTTACAACGGCGATGCCGAACTGACCAAGACCTTGCTCAAAGCCGGCGCCAAACCAGGCGTTGCCAACCGCAACGGCTCAACGCCACTGTGGCTGGCTGCCAGCCGTGGCGATGCGGCAGTCATTGAGGCGCTGCTCAAAGGAGGCGCCGATGCCAACGAACAACTGCCACTGGGCCGCAGACCGCTGATGCTGGCGGCCCGCTCCGGGCATGTCGATGCCGTGCGCGTGTTATTGAACAGCGGCGCTGACGCAAACTTGAGCGAAACCCAGCGCGGCACTACTGCCTTGATGCAGGCTGCCGATCAAGGCCATGCCGATGTGATGGCTGAGCTTATCAAGAGTGGAGCCAAGGTCGCCGCTGTTTCCGCGCCGGTGATGCGCGATGGACGTAGCGCAGCATTGGGTCAGGCATCAGATCCCCGCAAAGCAGTGCAACTGCAGGTCATCGCCGTGCTGTGCGAACAAAAAATCCCGGATCTCAAGAAGGTGAGAGCAATACGCGAATTGGAACTTGATGGAGCCGGAAAAACCAAGGTGCTTCCCGATGCGGATCTGTGCAAAGTGCGGCGCAGCGGACTGGGCTTCGTGGTTGATGAAGTCAGTGGTGGCGCCAGTGGAGTAGGTGCCAGCTTTGACGCTGGTGCAACTGAAGGCGCTGATGGTACTGCCGCCCCGGCCCCCACCAATCGTCGCGGTCGCGGCGGCCCTCCCGCCCAACCCGATGGTGGCGAGCTGACCGCTCTGGTTTATGCCGCCCGTTCTGGCGCCATTGAAGCCGCACGCGTGCTGCTCGACGCCGGCGCCAACGTGAACCAGACTACCCGCTATGGTTGGAGCCCGCTCTTGGCTGCCACCCAGAACCAGAACTATCAAATGGCGAAATTCCTTATCGAGCATGGCGCTGATGTGAATCTGGCCAACAAAGGCGGTTGGACGCCGTTATATCTGGCCACCGACAATCGCAACATCGAAGGCGGTGACTACCCCACGCGCACTTCCGACCTGGACCATCTGGAATACATCAAATACCTGCTCGACAAGGGCGCCAATCCCAATGCTCGCATTACCGAGAGCACTGAGACCCGCACGGTATTCACCAACCAATGGCTGGATGAAGATGGCGCTACCGCTTTCCTGCGCGCCTCACAGTCTGGCGATGTGCCGCTGATGAAACTGCTGCTTGAGCGCGGCGCTGATCCCAAGATCAACACCAAGCTGGGCATCACGCCGCTGGCAGTGGCTGCCGGCATCGGCTGGGTTGAAGGCGTCACCAAAGAATGGTCCACCAAGCAAACGGTGGAAGCCGTGAAACTGCTGTTGAGTCTCGGCATCGATCCCAATTTGCAGGCAAACACCGGCCGCGTCGCCTTGCATGGCGCTGCGCATAAAGGCGCCACTGAAGTGGCGAAAGTGCTGATAGAAGCCGGCGCCCGCATGGACATCCGCGACTTCGGCAATACCGACAACCGTGGCAGCCCCGAGCTGGCCGCCCACACTTG
>CANCGR010000407.1 GCA_947377625.1 Gammaproteobacteria bacterium
GGGCAAGCCAGCGGATATTGGTGGTTACTACCTGCTCGACACGCAGAAGGTCACGGCTGTCATGCGGCCCAGTGCAACCTTTAACGCCATTCTGGCTAGCGCTTAAAGCGAACCCTACCAAGGTAAGCTGAAAGCCACAAAGCTGCTGCCGGTGTCTTGACACCGGCAGCAGCTTTTTTATTGCGCCTACGCCAAGCAAGCACACGAGCCGCATGCCATCGTGGCTGTGCGTTTTACCCGAGTATCCCGAAAGGAAGCGTATCTCGAAAGCCGGGCGCTCTTTGTGACTTCATGCCATACAGGCGGCTATCGGCCGAAGCGATCAGCGACTCCAGGTCGCTCCCGTCATCCGGAAAGGATGCCAGGCCGTAACTGAAGGACGGGCGGTGCTCCGTATCCGCAAAGCGCAGCCGACTGGCACGAACCTTGGAGCGAACTCCGGCCAGCGACTTGTCCATGGCCGCAACGGAAGTCAGCGGGTAACAGGCTATGAACTCATCACCACCCAGGCGCCCCATGATGTCGGAAGCACGGCAGGCCGTTCGCAATGCGTTCGCAATGAACAGCAGCATCCGGTCCCCTGCCAGATGCCCAAAGTTATCGTTGACAAATTTGAGCCTGTCCACATCGAACATGGCGATGACAAAGCTCTCTTGGTGGCGAATGGCCCGCTCCAGGCTGATCTTGAACAAGTCTTCAAAATAGCGACGCGTAAACAGTCCCGTCAGCGCATCCACTTGGTAGCGTTTGATATCCTGGGTGTAGCGTTCGCGGGCCAGAAGGATGATCTCAATTTGCGTCCGGAAACGATCCACGATGTCCACGTCTCCGAGCTCGTAGGCATCATCCACCGAGGAATCCAGGTTCAACAGCCCGAAGAGGCGATCGCCCACAAATATCGGTGCGCTGATGACCGAGCGGTACTGCCAGTTTTCCGGCTTGAGCACCGTCCGGATATCCGAAAAGTCTTCCGTGGTGATCAGGCGCGTCTCCGTGATCTTCCCTTCCGTCAACTGGTACAGAAAGCTGTGCTCGAGCTTGATGTGAAACCCATTGACGAACTCTTCACTGAATCCGCGGGACGCGGCAAAAGTCAGACAGTCATCCGTTCCGAGCACCAGAACCGAGCCACTGGTGGCCGTCTTGAAAACGCTGAACAGGTAGTTCAGGACAGTGCGGTAAATGAGCTCAATGTCCTCATTCACGAGAATCTCCCGGCTCACCTGCACATTCATCTCGGCCAGCAAGCCCAGCCTGCGTGAAGACTCCTTCAGCGCTTGGAATCGGGGGTAAGACAGCCAAATTGCTGCGTTGACCAGTAACAGACTGCCAACAATAAGTGCCGCCAGGGGCCGAAAGTCAGGCCCGAACTGTGACAGTGTCAACGCAACTGCAAGCAATACACCCAGCTCTGCCACGACCAACGTAGCCAAGACAACGCCAAATGAAATTGATTTTTGCTTCATGGATAAAGTATGGCATGGCCAGTGAAATGCCGCGGACAAGGCACCTGTATCAATGATTGGAGATCACGGATTGCGACGTACCGGCTGACTGCCCGGCCCCTGAAATTCACCCATATGGGCGCTGTGCATCGCGTGATCTTTCAGCCTAAGCAAGTGGTCTCTCTGGGTTAAGACAAGTTGGCTGTGCGGGCGAAAAAAAAGCACTTGGCATTTCTGCTAAGTGCTTTTTTCATTACCAAATTTGGTAGGCGCAATTGGACTCGAACCAACGACCCCCACCATGTCAAGGTGGTGCTCTAACCAGCTGAGCTATGCGCCTAGATCGTAGCCTCAGATTATAGCAGCAAGAAAGACATCCCCCGATCGCCGACCACACAAGGTTTGTCAAAACAGCGAATGATCCTGGCAATGCGCCATAATTGACGTTTACGTAAACGTCAATTACAAGCTTAAGGAGTTCATCATGGATATTGCCGGCAAGGTTTTCATCGTCACGGGTGGTGCGTCCGGTTTGGGCGAAGGCACGGCGCGCATGCTGTCGGGACTGGGTGGCACGGTGGTGATCGCTGATATGCAGGTCGAAAAAGGCGAGGCCATTGCCAAGGAAATCGGCGGTGCCTTTGTGAAGTGCGATGTGTCCAACGAAGCCGATGGCCAGGCCGTCGTGGCCAAGGCGGTTTCCCTGGGCAAGCTCATGGGCCTGGTGAATTGTGCCGGCATTGCTCCCGGTGAAAAAACCATTGGCAAGAACGGCGCGCATGCCTTGAGCACCTTTAGCAAATGCATCACCGTCAATCTGGTGGGCAGCTTCAACATGATTCGCCTGGCGGCCGACGCCATGAGCAAGAACGCACCCGAAGCAACCGGCGAGCGCGGTGTGCTGATTTCCACTGCCTCGGTTGCTGCCTATGACGGCCAGATGGGCCAGTCCGCTTACAGCGCCTCCAAGGGTGGCATCGTCGGCATGACATTGCCGATCGCGCGCGACCTGGCACGCAACGGCATCCGCAACATGACGATTGCGCCCGGCATCTTCGGCACACCGATGATGTTTGGCATGCCCCAGGAGGTGCAGGATTCACTGGCTGCCGCCGTGCCCTTCCCTTCGCGCCTGGGCACGCCGCAGGACTACGCCAAACTGGCCCGCCACATTTTTGAGAACGACATGCTCAACGGCGAAGTGATACGCCTGGATGGCGCCATCCGCCTGGCACCACGTTGATTTGAGCGCGGTGGCTTGTTTCACCGCCGGGCCGCCCCGCGAGAGAAATGCGCCCCCTTGGGGGCACACCCACTAAACACCAAAGCCATCATCGGCGCTGATCACGGCGCCATTGATAAAGTGGCTTTGGTCCGAGCACAAGGTCACCAGCATGGCATCCAGGTCACGCGGGTGGCCGACACGCTGGCGGGGAAACAGCTTGATCAGCTTCTGACCCGCGTCGGTCTTCCAGTGGTGGTGATTGATCTCGGTGTCGATATAGCCGGGGCACAGCGCGTTTACATTGATGCCGTGCCGGCCCCACTCCAATGCCATGGCCTTGGTCATCTGGATGACAGCGGCCTTGCTCATGCAATAGGTGCCGATTTTGGGCAACACTTTCAAACCTGCAACCGATGCCACGTTCACGATGCGACCACCGGTATAGCTGCCAGGCGCCGACCCTCTGGCCCGCGCCAGCATGCGCTTGCCGACTTCCTGGGCAACAAAGAATGCACCCTTCACATTGGTGTCAAAGATGAAGTCGAAGTCTTCGGGGTTTACGTCCTCGAGCCGCTGTGTGTTGCTCACACCCGAGTTGTTGACCAGGATGTCGATGGAGCCCACCTCGGTCTCGGCATGTGCCACGGCGGATTTGATGGAGGCGTGGTCCGTCACATCCAGTTCAATCGCATGGGCGTCGCCACCTTCGCCCTCGATAAAGGACCGCAAGTCCTTGAGCTTGTCGATCCGACGGCTGGCCAGTATGACCGCCGCCCCGGCCGCGGCCAGCGTTTTGGCGAACTGTGCGCCCAGACCGCTGCTGGCCCCGGTGATCAATGCCACGCGCCCCGACAAGTCAATGCTGTATGCCATTTGGGTTTGCCTCTCTACAGTGAATCCATTCGTGGCCTTGCCACCGCTATTCAGCGAATAAAATCCTTAGCAACTCTATTCCCATTATCAAGCGAGACCCTCCATGACCAATCAGGAAATTCTGGCCCAATTCGGCCCCCGTGAAGCAATGGAATACGACGTGGTGGTCGTAGGAGGAGGCCCCGCAGGCTTGTCCGCCGCCATTCGCCTCAAGCAGCGCGCCGCTGAGACGGGCAAGGACGTGTCGGTCGTGGTGCTGGAAAAAG
>CANCGR010000408.1 GCA_947377625.1 Gammaproteobacteria bacterium
GCCGCAGCGCGCCAGGCAGGATCATTGAAGCGGGCCGCAGCGCTGGCGAAATCGCCGGTCTGGAAGGCCTTGCTGCCTTGCTGGTCTTTACGTTCCCACAGGTCGCGCAATTCCCACGCATAGGTCTTGGGCGAGGGCAGCATCAACACCCCCGCCATCAGCATCAACAACCAGCCGCGTCGGAACGCCAGTGCAGCGAATGGCAATACCAACAGCAACAGCCAGGGGCCAGCTTCATTCCACGCGTCAAATTTTCGATCTTCCACGGCTTTGAGATTTTCATTTTCCTTGAATACATCTTGCGTCAGCAGTGTGGTGACGTCGGCATCAGTCAACTGGGCATCGGTATATTGGCCGCCGTTGTCCGCTGCCAATTGCTGCAGCGGTGTGCGTTCCAGGCGCGGAATCACAATGGCGTTGTTGTCGTCGCGCAGATAGCCTTGTTGCCCGATTGGCACAGGTGCGCCGGCCTCGGTGCCGAAGCCGATCACCGACAGGGTGTCGCCGGTACCAGCCAATACCTTGGTAACGTTTTCGATATCGCTGTTGATGATGCCATCGGTCATCAACAGGATGCGCCCGTGCGGCAGCGAGCTGTTGGCCAACAGCTCCAGTGCCAGTTTCACACCCGAGGCCGGGTCACTGCCAGGCACGGGCATGATTGAAGGTTGCAGCGATGGCACCAGGTTGCTGATGGTTTCCACATCGTCGGTCATTGGCGTTACTGCATGCGCATCGCCGGCATAGACCACCAGGCCGGTCTGACCTTCCTTGCGGCGATATTCGAGGATGTCCATCACCTTGCGCTGCGCGCGGGTGGCGCGGTTGGGTGTCAAGTCAGTGGAATACATCGACAGCGACAGATCGAGCACGATCACCACCGCATCCTGACGCGCCTGCACTGGCACCGGTGCTTTTTGCCACACCGGCCCGGCCAGTGCGAGTATCGACAGCACCCAGATCAGCAGCAGGCCATAGAGTGGCAGGCTCTGCGCAGGCGAGCCGCTTTTGTCGAGCAGGTAGGGCAACAGTGCGGCGTCGATGGCGCGCGCCCAGCTGTTCTGGCTGGTTTGCGCGAGTCGCAGCAACATCACCAGCAACAGCGCTGGAATCAGCGCATAGAGACACAGCGGCCGCAGGAAATGAAAATTTTCGATGAAGTCGGCTGGCAGCAGGTTCATGAGCGTGCTCCTTCACCGACTGCGAAAGATGAGCCTTGTTCGCGCCCCAATATCTTGTTCACGGGCAGTCGCCACAGCGCGATCAACAAGCTAAGCGCCAGCGCAACGCCGAGCGGGAAATAGAACAAAGACAAAGTAGGGCGGAAAGTTTCTGCAGGTTGTTCCACCGGTTCGAGCTGATCAAGAATGCCGTAAATGCGCTCGAGTTCGTGCTGGTCACGCGCGCGGAAATATTTGCCGCCGGTGTTTTCTGCAATGCTGGTCAGTGTTTCTTCATCAAGATCGGCAGAAGGGTTGATGGTGCGCGGCCCGAACAGCGAGTTGGAAGAAGCAGCTTCGGCGCCGATGCCGATCGTGTAAATCTTGACGCCGCCTTCCTTCGCCAGATCACCGGCTTGTTGCGGCGTGATGGAGCCGGCGTTGTTGACGCCATCGGTCAGCATGATCAGCACGCGCGAGGTGAGCGGACGTTTCTGCAAATGTTTCACACCCAAGCCAATGCCGTCGCCGATGGCAGTCGCATTTTCTTCAATGATGCCGATCTCGGCTTCGTACAGCAGTCGCTCGACAGTGGCGCGATCAAAGGTGAGTGGCGCTTGTGTGTAGGCGCGCGCGGCAAACAGGATCAGCCCGAGGCGATCACCAGTACGACGTTTGACGAAATCGCCGACTACTGATTTCACTACCTGCAAACGATTGGCACTTTGACCGGCGATTTGCATGTCTTGGGCTTCCATCGAGCCGGAAATGTCGACCACCATCATCAAGTCGCGGCCCGAGGCCGGCAATTGCACAGGTTCACCTACCCACTGCGGACGCGCAGCGGCAGTGACCAGCAATAACCAGCTCAATATGGTGAACAGTGCCAGCAGGACCGAGCGTGAAACACGATGTGTAGCTTTGGCATCAAGCCGGGTGAGAGTCTGGAAGAACGGCACGAACAGCGCGGCATCGCGAATGCCGGCGCGTGGAATCAGCAGCCGCATGATTAGCGGCAACGGCACTGCCAGAAACACCCATGGCCAGACGAACTCGATCATGCGGTGGTTACCTGCAAAGGGGCGCGGGTCTGACGCGGCGGATGCTTGTATTGCTTGCTGATCCACGCACTCACTGCTTGCACGAGAGCGTTGGCGCTGGCCTTGTCAGCCTCATAACTGCGGCGGTAGCTGCCATCGGCCAGTACTTGCGCCGGTCCATTGCTGAAGGCATCGGTGGCGCCGCTCTGGTCAAGAAACGCGAGCCATTGGCGGCCATGCAAGGCCGCTACTTCTGCTTCGGGGTAATGCACAAGCGCAACGCGTTTCAATACGCTGTTGCAGCAGTGCAGCAGTGCAAGCGAAGCCTGCGCGGCAATTTCATGATGGGCTGATTGAAAGTGCAGATGGGCGCGATTTATTTCATCGAGCGCCACTTTCATTTTTTGTTGCAGCAACCAGCGCCGGTAAAACACCACGCCGGCATAGGCCATCGCGGCCAGCACCAGTGCAGCCAGTGCCCACCAGATTGGCGCGGGTGGCCATGGCGAAACAGCGTCAGGCAGATGGATGTCAGCCAGTTCGCTTAGTGGGTCTTTTGCTTCCACGTTTCCAATTGCTCCATAACGATTTGGTTGGTGCGGATGGTCAGCAAGGGCACTTGCATGCCGGTGAAGACGGCTGTCAGTTCACGCAGGCGATTGGCAAAGCCTTGCTCGTATTGATCGCGGGCGGTGCGCGTGTGGGTGTCGATGACTGTGCGATTCTCGCCGTCGGTAATGCTGTATTGGCCGGGGCGCGGCAGATGTTCTTCAAGGGCGTCGTAGACCAACAAACAAGTCATGCTGTTGTGCATCGCCAGCTGCTGGATATATTGCTGGCAGTCGCTGGTGTAATCATTGAAATCGGAAATCAGGTATACATTCGAGCCGGGTTTGGTGATGCGGCACATCTGTTCGAGTGCTTTTTTCAGGTAACCAGTCTGCCGGGTAACGCCACTGTGGTGTTGCACCAGTTGCTGGTTGTAGTTGGCCAGTGAATTGAGAAAGCGCAGTGCAGAGCGTTTGCTGCGGCGCGGCTTCACCAGTTCCTGTTGTTGCTCGCCGAACACGACGCCACCCACACGGTCGCCGTTGTCGACGGTGGTCCAGCACAGTATCGCTGCGGCTTCCACCGCGACTACTGATTTGAAAGCCACTTGTGAACCGAAATACAGATTGGGGCTTTGATCAACACCGATGATTACCGGGCGTTCGCGTTCTTCGCGAAATACCTTGATAAAGGGGCGACCAATACGCGCAGTGACGCGCCAGTCGATGGTGCGAATGTCATCGCCGCTTTGATAAGCACGGTGTTCTTCGAAATCAACACCACGCCCTTTGATTTTGGAAATGTGCGTGCCCGACTGGCCAAGGCGAGTGCGCGAGTGATAACCGAGTTCGAGGATGCGCGCCACGTGACGCTGATCAAGTAATTGCTGCAGATTCAGGAAGGCACCGCGGCAACGGTAGCGGTCCTGTTCTGCATTGAGCTGGCGTTTGCGCGACATGGAGTATTCCAGCGTTACTGGTTCAGGCCGTGGGCACCAGTTCCAATATGGTGTTGAGCACTTTGTCGGCATTCACGCCGGCGGCTTCGGCTT
>CANCGR010000409.1 GCA_947377625.1 Gammaproteobacteria bacterium
TGCGTCAGCTTGGTGACGTTGCGCATGCGGTCCATGATGCTTTCCATGCAATCTGCGCTGGGTGTGAACTGCGCGAACTGCGGCAAGCCGGTTGTACAGGTCACGTTATAGCCGCCAGGATTAGGCGCGCCGAAGGCGTAGGGGCCGCCTTTACCGTAATTGGGCTTGCCCATCAGAAACTGATAGCGCTCCAGTGAGGGCAAGCTGAAATTTTCTGCGAGGATCTCGGTTTCACCACGGGAAATGTAGGCTTCCCATGACCAGTCCTTGTTTTTCAGGTTGCCTTCCAGGCCGGCCATAACCTGCCAGACATTGTTGGTGTTAACCGGTTCGACGGGGCCTACCCAGTTCAATACCTGATACAGACTCCAGGCACCGTTCGGGTTGGCGCGCGAATCCAGCAGCGTGTTCAACGCAGCAGGCACCGCGCGGCCATCACGCGGGATTGGCGCTTGCCATACTGTGACAGCAGGTGGCAGGCCGCCGCGCTGCATCACTTCCACATGGCTGTAGTTGCTTTGCAGGAACGCGGTGAGCTGATCGCTGACTTCGTACTTGGCTTTGGTGAAGAAGGAATAGCGGCTCAGCGGCGTGGAAACAAAACCGTTGGTATCAAACTGGTCGAGGTTGCCGTTGGCCAGTTTGTGGACACCCGTGAAGTTGCCGCAACCTGACAGACAGTTCAAAGGCCCTTTGTAGCCATAACCTTGCGCAACCACGAAGGGTGTGCCGTCAGTGTTGAAGAACACTTGCGTGGTGTTGCCGACAGTG
The DNA here is from genome assembly GCA_947377625.1 of Gammaproteobacteria bacterium. Classification (GTDB taxonomy): domain Bacteria; phylum Pseudomonadota; class Gammaproteobacteria; order Pseudomonadales; family Pseudohongiellaceae; genus CAILUG01. The sequence goes on from CANCGR010000409.1 coordinate 772, forward strand.
CCGGCCGGCGCCTGCGGGAACAGTGAATTCATCGCCGCCTGGCTGGGGCGGTTGGCGCCGCCGGGGATGCCGGCTTCACCACCACTGTACGAAGCAGGTTGCACGAAACCGCTGCCGGCGTTGTTGGGATCTGTCCAACCATTGCGGTAGAAATCGCGATCAATCTGGTAAACCGGATCACGCTTGGCCCACTCGATGCCCATCAGGATGTTGCCTTTGCCGTTGGCAGCGTTGACACCAATCAGCGCGCTCAAGCGACTTTCCTGGCCATCACCTTTGGCGGTTTGACCGGTTTGGAAATCCAGCTGCATGCCTTCGAAATGATCTTTCATTACGAAGTTGACAACACCGGCCATGGCGTCTGCACCATAAACTGCTGAGGCACCACCAGTGATGACTTCAACACTCTGGATGGCTGCAGCAGGAATGGTATTGATGTCGATGGTCAGTGCAGCGTTGGCTGGCTGGGCGCGACGGCCATTGATCAGCACCAGGTTGCGGTTGCTGCCAAGGCCGCGCAAGTTCAGCGTAGCGGCGCCTGGGCTGCTGGTGGCGCCACTTTGGATGCTGTTGGAAAACTGCGTACCGCTGGGAGTAAATTGTGGCAGTTGGTTGAGCACTGATTCGGCACTGATCGTGGCCGAGTTTTCAAATGTTTCACTGCCAACCGTTACGATCGGGCTGGGTGCAGACAAGTCGCGTCTGGCGATGCGTGAGCCTGTTATCTTGATTTCTTCCAGCTGACTGTCCTGGGCTAGAGTCGGAAAACTGTAGCCCGCCATGACAGCGGCAGAAATGGCAGTAGCAAGCACGGATATTTTTGATGCAGAAAACGAACGAGTTCGTTTCATGATGTAACCCCCTGGTTTTGTTTGTGTGATGCAGGGTCGTGAAAATCACGACCAAGGCCGCAACGGTTTGCAGGAGGCAGTGGCGTTACTGCAAAAAAGAAGTCAACTTGGATGAGGTGGTGAGTTCTTTTTTTCGACCACTACCCATGCAGAAACCGCAGTAGCGACTTTAGTATAGGTAAGGGTAGTGGTGAGTGTCCATGCAATATTGGTGGGCTATTTTGAGATGATTTTTTACAAATCAAATCAAAGGCGGGCAATTGCATGGTTGCGGATGAATTGCGACACGATCCATTTGCTGCTGTGCAGTGGTGGTTTGCCTGCATGCCAGGTGCGCATGTCCGGCTCTTGTCCTGGCAAGCAATTAACAAAATAAAAGCCTTCACCACGCTGGCCTTTGTGCTTGATGCCAAGTCGCGCAAACACGGTTTCACCTTCTGCGTAATCATCATTCAGGTAGATCAGAAAGGTAATGATGCGCTGGCCGTTGTCAGCGATATCCTGTGCATAGTTGGAATTTTGCGGATCGACGAAATCATAATGATTGGTGATTTCCTCGCCGGGTGAGTAATGCAAGATGGCAGTGGCTTCCATCTGGTTGATGTCAACACCGCACGCACGCGCCATCTTTTCCTGCAGCAACAGGTGCAACAGTTCATGTTCGAGCAGCGTGTATTGCGCAATTGAATTGGTGCGGCTGCTGGCTCTGATGTTGCGGCGGTGATGCGGGTCGTACACTTCTGCGCGTTGCAAGCGGTGGCGTGAGAGATTAATCAGGCGCTCACACACAGCCGGCGGAATAAACGCCGGAAAAGAGCGCAACAAGGGGTCTTCACGCACCGTCACTGCTGCTGGTATTTGCAGCCAGTCTGCCAGCTTGATGCGCTGCGCTGCCTGCAGCCAGTCCTGTGGGGAGCGTGGCGGCACCATCATTGGTGTTGTTGCAGCATGGGGATCAAGCAGCAGTACCAGCTGCTCCTGTGCTGGCAACCAACCACGGCCCGCAGCAGTGGCGAGCGAGAGCAAGGCCTGTGGCCAGTTGCGCGTGCCCATAAGACCCGAGGCCAACAGCGTTGCACTTGCACACGCGGCTTCGGCGCTGCCTTGCTGGCTGGCTTCCAGAATGAAATCGATGCCTTCGCGCGGCAGATAAGGGGAATTCTGGCCAGTGAACAATCGCTTGCCAAGGCGCAGCTTGGCTTCAACATTGCCGGCCTGGGTGGCGAGAGCCAACAGGTTGATGGCGTCATCATGCAGACCTTGTGCGTCCAGTTGCTGCGCTTGCACAACCTGCGGATGCAGTTTTTCTGTGTAGACTGCTGACATTGCTGAGTCCCAACTACTGTGATGCCCGCACTCTAGCGCGACTTTATCGCTTTAAAAAGGGCAATTGTGCCGCGCATGAGCACTGGTTTATGCTCAATGCACCAAAGGAGTAAACCATGTCTGATTACACGCACTGTCTGTCTCGCACCAAATTCTCTTCAGCGGCAACGCTGAGAGCTTTGCAAAAAATCACGCTTACCCTGTTATGCACTGGCGCATCGCTGGTGTCAGCACAGCAGTTGGTCGATATCAGCAGTTGCGCCCGCATCACGCAAGACAAGGAACGTTTCGCCTGTTATGACACTCTGGCACGCAGTGCCGGTGCCATGCCGCGCGCAGCTGCTGAAGCACCTGCTGCGCCTGTTACTGCGACAGCGCCCGCAACACCGGCTACTGCAGTAGCTCCAGCTTCTGTAGCGCCTAATGCAGCCTCGGCACCATCTGCCGCTGCAGTGGCGCCTGCAGCGAATGCCAGCGCAGCAAAACCGGCTACTGTGGCCCAACCAACAGCGCCGGCAGTCAGTACGGATTCAACACGCATTGCCGCCTTCGGCAACGCCAGTCAGGCGCGCATCGAAGCCGCCGGCAGCGGGCAGGAAATGCTGGTCGACATAGTCACCGCGCTGAAATTCTACAAGCAGGATGTCTGGTTGATTACGCTCAGCAGTGGTCAGGTCTGGCGTCAGATGATCGATGGCCGCTTCTTGCTGCGCGCAGGCGACAAAGTGCGCATAGTGCCCAATCCTTGGGGCAATTCGTACAGACTGTATGCCGAAGGGCGCGACGGCTTTATTCAAGTGCAAAAGATCGCGAATAAATAACGCGTCTTTTGCAGGAGAAAA
>CANCGR010000410.1 GCA_947377625.1 Gammaproteobacteria bacterium
AAGGCTTAATTTAAAGATTATCCACTTGTTTGGTTAATCGCACGCTGCCATCAAGCTTCTGTTTTATGCCATGGCATGTACATGCCACCCACAAAGCATTAAAGTTCCTGTCCCTGCTGCCACGAGGCTGCCATCAAATTTCGTCAGAGCCACTAGCACAACCCCACCTATGCTCAACGACACTTTGCTTGAAATCACCCAAAAACTGGCCAAGGTTGGCAGCTGGGCCATTACTTATGGCCAGGGCAGGACGCTGTATTGCTCGACTGCGATGCTGGAAATTTTCGACTATCCGGCCGGCACAGCGTTGGATCTTGAGCAAATCGGACGCCACATCCTGCCAGCCTATCGTTCAATCGTGCTGGATCATGTCGAGCACTGCCGCAACAGCGGCAACCCCTGCGATATTGAATTCGAAATCGACACCATACTTGGCACCCGCAAGTGGATCCGCATCATTGCCCAATCGGAACAAGACCCCGATGCTGGTGTCACAAGGGTGGTCGGCGCCTTGCAAGACATCAGCATGCAAAAACAGAACGAACAGGAACAGCGCCTGATCAGTGACCGGCTCTTGGTCACACTGGAAAACATGAGCGATGCGTTTTACCTGCTCGATACCCAGTGGCATGTGGTCTATATCAATCAGGCTGCACTCAAACTGGTGGAACGGGTCGGCAAGCCCACCACCGGTTATGTGTTATGGGATGAATTTTCCTATCTGCGCGAAACGCCCTTGTATGAAGGCTTTTATAACGCAGTGCGTACCAATACGCCCTTCCACTATGAGTACTTCTCCAACCGCATGAACAACTGGATCGAGCTCGATGCGTTTCCCTCACCCGAAGGGCTGGCGGTCTATTTTCATTCGATCACCGAACGCAAATTGATGCAGCAGCGCCTTGATCAAGCCCAGCACATGGAATCGATTGGCAAGCTCACCGGCCATGTTGCCCATGACTTCAACAACTTGTTGACGATCATTCTTGGCAACGCCGATCTGCTGCAGGATCTGTATCAGTATCATGAACAAGGTCGCCGCCTGGCGGGCGCGATTCGTTCGGCCGCGCTCAAGGGCAGCGAACTCACCCGCCGCTTGCTGGCCTACGCCCGCAAACAACAATTGGCGCCACGCGCGCTCGACATCAACGAGCTGGTCAAAAGCATGCGCGAACTGCTGGTGTGCACACTCAGCGTCAACATCAAGGTCACGCTACTGGTTCAGCATAATCTGCCAGCTGCGCTGGTCGATGAACACCAGCTTGAAGGAGCGCTGCTGAATTTGTCGATCAATGCGCGCGATGCCATGCCCAAAGGTGGCGAGCTGACGATCTGCACCAGTGAAATTTATGTGCAAGAAGACGAAGCCAAACAGTATCCGGATTTCCGCGCCGGCCATTATGTGCAAATCAAAGTGAAAGATACCGGCACCGGTATCAGCCAGGAAAACCTCAAGCATGTGTTTGAGCCGTTTTTCACCACCAAGGAATTGGGCAAGGGCACTGGCCTGGGCTTGAGTTCAGTGTTCGGTTTTGCCAAACAATCACACGGCCATGCCACTATCACCTCGCAGCCTGGCGTCGGCACAACCGTTCACCTGTTCTTGCCAGTGTCATCAGAGCCGGTGCGTGCCGCCAACGAAAAGCCGGAGCTGCCCAGTGGTGGTCACGAAACCATACTGATCGTTGATGACGATGAAATGGTGCGCAATGCTGCACAGGCCATGCTGTCAACGCGCCTTGGTTATGAGGTGTTGGCAGTCTCCAATGGCGAGACTGCGCTGTCGGTGCTCAAGAACAACCGCGAAATCCAGCTCATGTTCACCGACGTTATGATGCCTGGCCTCAACGGCCACGATCTGGCCCAACAAGCACGCGAATTACGGCCTGAACTCAAGATTCTGCTGACCTCGGGCTTCATCAATCCCAGTCTGGCCAGGCCAGACCAGGAAGAAACAGAGTTTCCGTTATTGCCCAAGCCCTATTCACAACATGAGCTGGCCAAAGCATTGCGCGACATCCTTGACCGGACTCTTTGAAGGATTGCCTGCGTGCAACTGTTTGAAATCCGCTTCAAGGCCATGGGAACCGCCTGCGAACTGCGGCTCTATGCCGCCTCTGCCGATGCTGCCCACCGCGTTTGTGATGCAATAGTCGCCGATATCGAACGGCTGGAAGCCAAATACTCGCGCTATCGCCCCAACAGTGAACTCAGCATTCTCAACAACCTTGCCGCTACCGGCGGCAGTGTCATCGTAGACAGCGAGACTGCCCAACTACTCGACTATGCCGACACCTGCTATCGCGAGAGCGACGGCTTGTTCGACATCACGTCCGGCATTCTGCGCCGCGCATGGGATTTCAAAGCGGGCGTGCTGCCTTCACCGCAACAAGTTGCCGCACTGCTTGACCGCACTGGCTGGCACAAACTCACCTGGCAAGACCACACGTTGAATTTCACTTTGCCTGGCATGGAGCTTGATCTCGGCGGCATCGTCAAGGAATACGCTGCTGACCGTGCTGCCACGCTTTGCGAGCAACACAACATACATCACGCGCTGATCAATCTCGGCGGTGATATTCGTGTCACCGGCCCGCACTACGATGGCACCCCCTGGCGCATCGGCATCAGTGATCCCGCCAATCCTGCACACCCACTTTGCACAATCGAGCTGCAAAGTGGCGCGCTCGCCAGCAGCGGCGACTATCAGCGCTGCTTTACTGTTGACGGTGTGCGCTACAGCCACATTCTCAATCCTCGCACTGGCTGGCCAGTGCGGCAGTTGGCCGCAGTGAGCGTAGTGGCGGATTACTGCGTGGTGGCCGGTAGCGCTTCCACCATCGGCATGCTGAAAGATGTGGATGGTCCCCAATGGTTACAGAATCTGGGGCTGCAGCATCTGTGGATCGACGTGGCAGGCAACAGCGGCGGCAGTCTGCTTACGTCATAGTGTGCTTGTTCTAGTATGATGCTGGCACGTGGCCTTGTTGTGAGCAGGTAACAGTGTGAATTCGTTACGCATTAAAATCACGATTGTTGTGTTGATGTTGTTGGTAGTGACCATAGATGCGCTCATCCCGCTGGGGATCGCCTGCGGCATCCTCTACACAGGGGCTGTATTGATGGCGCAGCAAAGCCGCAACAGCCGTTTGATTGTGTGGGTGGCGACTATCAGCACACTGCTCACCATCAGCAAATATCTGTTGGCTCCCCTTGGCGATACCCCGCATTGGGTAGTGCTGACCAATCGCATACTCTCGATTTATGTAATCTGGGTGACGGCGTTGATGGCGCTCAAGATCAACAAACAGCACACGGAAGAAGTGAAATCATTATCGGGATTGCTGCCGATTTGTGCCTGGTGCAAGAACATCCGCAATGACCAGGGCTACTGGACCCAACTGGAAGCTTTCCTCAATGAACACACTGAAGCTGAGTTCAGTCACTCAATCTGCCCTGGATGCATGCAGGCACACTTTGCTGAAATGAACAAAAAGCTGGAAGGCTAGGGAGCCTGGAGCTTGCCTTGATGGCTGAACCGGCGGCCATAACTGAAATACACCACCAGCCCCACAAATGCCCAGACGAAGAACAGTTTGATCGTGTAGGCACCCAAGCTGACAAACAACAACAAGCAACCGGCCACTGCCAACGGCCCTACTATCCACAGGAACGGCGTTCTGAAATGTCGTTCACGGTTGGGCTGGGTCTTGCGCAGCACCATCACGCCAATGGCCACCACCAGAAACGCAAACAAGGTGCCGGAATTGGAAATATCCGCCAG
>CANCGR010000411.1 GCA_947377625.1 Gammaproteobacteria bacterium
TGTTGTCACGCTTTGTCGCCGGTAAACAGCAAGATGCCAGCTTGGTCGGACTGGAAAACGGCACAGTCGACATCGTGGTAGGCACGCACAAACTGTTGCAGGAAGATATTAAATACAAGAATCTCGGGCTGTTGGTGATTGACGAAGAACATCGCTTCGGTGTGCGCCAAAAAGATCGGCTGCTGAATCTGCGCGCCAGCGTCGACATTCTTACGCTCACCGCTACGCCAATTCCGCGCACACTCAACATGGCCATGTCGGAGATGCGCGACTTGTCGATCATCGCAACGCCGCCGGCGCGACGCTTGTCGGTGCTTACCTTTGTAAGACAATCCTCACCACCGCTGATCAAGGAAGCCATCCACCGCGAATTGCTGCGCGGCGGCCAGGTGTTTTATCTCTACAACGAAGTGAAAACCATCGAGAAAGCCGCCGAAGACATTCGCAAGATGGTGCCGGAGGCGCGCGTGTGCGTCGGTCATGGCCAGTTGCGTGAAAGCGATCTCGAACGCGTGATGGCCGACTTCTATCACAAGCGCTACAACGTGCTGGTGTGTTCCACCATCATCGAAACCGGCATTGATGTGCCGAGCGCCAACACCATCATCATCGAACGTGCCGACCAGCTCGGCGTGGCTCAATTGCATCAATTGCGCGGCCGCGTCGGTCGTTCACATCACCAGGCCTATGCCTATATGTTGACACCGCATCCGAAAGAAATGACTGGTGATGCGCAGAAACGCCTGGATGCAATAAGTGCCGCCGATACGCTCGGCGCCGGTTTCACACTGGCCAGTCATGATCTGGAAATTCGTGGTGCCGGTGAATTGTTGGGCGAAGAACAGAGCGGCCACATGCAGACCATCGGGTTCAGTCTGTACAGCGAAATGCTCGCTGACACCGTCAAGATGTTGAAGGAAGGCAAGAAGCCTGACCTCGACAAACCCATGCGCAACAACACCGAAGTCAATCTGCGCATCCCGGCGCTGTTGCCCGACACTTATCTGCCGGACGTGCACGGCCGCTTGATGCTGTACAAGCGAGTATCCGGCGCTGGCTCCGAAGCTGAATTGACCGAACTGAAGATCGAATTGATCGACCGCTTCGGCCTGTTGCCGGAAGCTGCACAGAATCTGCTCACGGTTGCCCGCCTGCGCCTGGTCGCTGAAAAACTCGGCATCCAGAAAATTGAAATGACCGGTACCGGCGGCAAAATCAAATTTGCTGGCACTACCGTTATCGACCCGTTGACGCTGGTGCGCATGGTGCAATTCGAGAGCAAGGTTTACAGCTTTGGCGGCCCTGATGAATTCCGCTTCCGGCTGGAAAGCAGCGATGCCAAACAGCGCATTGCCATCGTGGAAGCTTTGCTGGCAAAGTTGGCCAACCCCGCTCCGCCCTCCAGGCCCACCGTCAAACCGGGGTCGCTGAAGCTGCCGGTGGCGGGTAACAGGAATCGACATGGTTAAGCAGTCAATGAAAGCGCGTTGGTCGTTGCTGTGGGCGCTTGCGTTGAGTCCGCTGGTGGCTTGGTCACAGCAACCAGCACCAGACGCAGAGAAACAGGCAGAACGCGATCCGCGCGGCGCCAGTGCCGATGGCGCTTACTGGTTTGAAGTGGAAGTGACGGTATTCAGCTCGGTTTATGGCGGTGGCAAATCCAGCGAAGTACCGGTGCCCAATAACAACAATCTGCGCTATCCGCCGCAACTGCGGCGCCTGCAGAATCAAAGTGATTCCTACCAGTTTCCGTTCGCGGCCGATCTCAACCCTGTACAACTGGCGGCCGCTGCTGCGATGACTACTACTGCGTTGCCCTTGGGCGAAGGCCCACTTTATTCACCGGCTGACCCTGCTGCGTTCAAGATTCTTGATCTCGAGCGTGATCCCTTCCTGACGCTTGATCGTCGCGCCTGGCGTTTCAATCAAGTGAATTCGCGCTTGCAGAGTAATAGTGAACACAAAGTGCTGTGGCATCAGGTGTGGCGCCAACCGCTGCGGCCTCGCCCACAGACGCCGGCCTTGCAAATCGAAGGCGGCGCCCAGTTCGGTGAACACTATGAGCTGGAAGGCAGTTTGCGTTTGACAGGCACCGGCGATCTGCCCGTCCTTGATGCCAATTTGTGGCTGAGCAATTTTTCCAGGGAGCATGCCGAGCAATGGCAATTGCCCGAACGCCCGGCGTTGGTGCCCGCAAACAAACTCGCGGCACTGCAAGACGCTGTGCCCGCCAACAGCCAGCCCAACACCGAAGCGTGGTATCCCGACAGCATCTGGCAACTCAACCAGAGTCGTGAGTTGAGTGCGAATGCGCTCTATTATCTGGATCATCCGACGCTGGGGCTGCTGATTGAGGTGAGGCCTTATCTGGTGCCGGAACCACGCGTGCCCGGCACTACTGCCCCAGTAGTCAAACCAGCCAACAAGCGCGGCTTTGAATAAGACTTTGTTGAATGCCTAGTGCGCCAGCAACAACTGGCTGCAATGGCCCAGCACAATGCGGATACCGTCAACGCCTTGCTGCAACACCAACTTGACGTCGTCGAGCGAGATTTCGCCAACACCCAAACCAGCCGCGCGATTCACCACCAGCGCCAGCATTGCGTAACGCAAGCCCATTTCACGCGCAAGTGCTACTTCCGGCATGCCGGTCATACCGACGATGTCGCAACCATCGCGATACATGCGGCGTATTTCTGCGGCAGTTTCCAGACGCGGACCCTGCGTGCAGCCATAAACACCGCCGATGCGGTATTCCATTTTGGCCTGCTTGATTGATGCTGCCAGTCGCTCCATCAGTTGCTGATCAAAGGGATTGGTGAAATCGATGTGATGCGCCAGTGAATGCTGTTCACTGAAGAAGGTATGCTCACGGCCATGGCTGTAATCAATCACTTGGTCGGGAATCACCAGCCGGCCGGGAATCATGCCGGCACTGATGCCGCCGGTGGCATTGATGGCGATGACATGGGTGACACCCAAACTGTGCAGCGCCCACACATTGGCGCGGTAGTTGATGCGATGGGGTGCAATGCTATGCTGTTCACCGTGGCGTGGCAGAAACAACACTTTACCGGCCGCTGTTTGTTCTTCAATGATACACACCGGTTCGGCGGCAAACGGCGTTGTTACCTGATGGGTCTGCGCAAGCGGCCCGAGACCGAGCCGGTAGAGCCCGCTGCCGCCTATAACCGCCAGCCGCAAAGCTTCAGGCTGGCTTGAAGTAGGCATTGGTGCTGTTGCTGTGATCAGTCACATCGCGAATGCCTTTGAGTTCAGGCAATTTATGCAGCAAGGTTTTTTCAACGCCTTCTTTCATGGTCACGTCGGCTTGGCCACAACCCTGGCAGCCCCCCCCGAATTTCAGCACTGCTACCTGGTCGTCAGTGATGTGATCAAGACTGATGTTGCCACCGTGCTGGGCAAGACCCGGATTGATGTCGTTGTAGAGGATGTAGTTGATGCGATCCTGCAGGGAACTGTCGGGGCCGATCTTCGGCATGCGGGAATTGGGAGCACGAATCGTCAGCTGACCGCCCATGCTGTCTTTGGCGAAATCAACGATGGCGGCTTCCAGATAGGGTTGACTCTTTTTCTCGACCCAGGCGATCAGCTCGTTGTAGCGGAACATCTCATCATCGGCTTCCTGTTCGCCGGGGCGACAGAACGCAATGCAGGTTTCTGCTTTCGGCGTGCCACCATCCAGCACAAACACGCGAATCGCGATGCCTTCGCAGTTCTGTTTGGCCAGCAAGTCCTTGAG
>CANCGR010000412.1 GCA_947377625.1 Gammaproteobacteria bacterium
TCAGCCCGGTATCACTTGATCCGGCGCATCCGTTTCCGCAGGTACTCAACAAGAGTCTTAATTTTATTATTTCCCTTGAAGGCAAGGATGCGTTCGGCCGCAACTCCGGCCTTGCCATCGTGCAGGCACCCCGCGCGCTGCCGCGCATGGTGCAGCTCCCGGGATCGTGCGCTTCCCATCCCCATGATTTTGTAATGTTGTCATCGATCATCTTTCACCATGCCAAGGATCTGTTTCCTGGCATGCGCGTAATTGGTTGTTACCAGTTCCGTGTCACCCGCAATGCCGATCTCTCGGTGCAGGACGATGAAGGCGGTGATCTGATGCTGATGATTGAAGGCAAACTGACTACGCGCCGTTTTGCCAGCGCGGTTCGTCTGGAAGTGCAAGCCGACTGCCCGCTTGATCTGTCCACCTACCTGATGCACAAATTCGATTTGCAGGATGATGATATCTATCCGGTCAGCGGCCCGGTTAATCTCAACCGCATGCTGGCAATCCTGCCGATGGTCAAACGTCCTGATCTCAAATTCCCGGTATTCGAGCCAGCCATTGCCGGCAAACTGCAAGGCGATGCCAACTTGTTTGAGGTTATCCGCAAGGGAGATGTAATGTTGCATCAGCCGTTCCAGTCGTTCTCACCGGTGGTGGAATTGTTGCAGCAGGCAGCGGCTGATCCGGATGTGTTGGTGATCAAACAAACCCTGTACCGCACGGGCAACGACTCCAGCATCGTCAATGCGCTGGTAAAAGCCGCGCACGAAGGCAAGGAAGTGACCGTTGTGATCGAACTGCGCGCCCGCTTTGACGAAGAAGAGAATATCGAGCTGGCCAACGAACTGCAGGAAGCCGGCGCCCATGTTTCCTATGGGGTGGTCGGCCACAAGACTCACGCCAAGATGATTCTGATCGTGCGACGGGAAGGCCGCCAACTCAAACGCTATGTTCACCTCGGCACTGGCAACTACCACGCGCGCACCGCACGGCAATACACCGATTTCGGCCTGTTTTCCGCAGACCAGGCCTTGAGCGAAGACGTACAGAAAGTATTCCAGCAACTGACTGCAATGGGAAAACCAGGCAAACTGAAAAAAATCCTGCAAGCGCCCTTTACGCTGCATAAAGCCTTGCTCGAAAAAATTGAACGCGAAATCGTGTATGCCGGTAAAGGCCGCCCTGCCCGCATCATTGCCAAACTGAATGCCTTGACGGAACCCAGCCTTATCGAAGCGCTCTACCGCGCCTCCAAAGCCGGTGTCCGCATCGACCTGATCGTGCGGGGTATCTGCTGCTTGCGTCCCGGCATCAAAGGCGTTTCGGAAAACATTCACGTGCGCTCGATCATCGGGCGTTTCCTCGAACATTCACGTTTGTACTACTTCCATAACAATGGCGAGTTCGAACTCTATGCCAGCAGCGCCGACTGGATGGAACGCAATCTGTTTCGCCGCGTGGAAACCGCGTTTCCTATCGAAGACAGGCGCATGAAGCAGAAAGTATTACAGGAAGGTCTGCTTGATTATCTGGTCGACAATACCCAGAGCTGGGTATTACAAAGTGATGGTTCCTACAAGCGCGTCACGCCGGGCAACAACAAACCACGCACCGCGCAAACAGCGCTGCTTAAGCAATACACAAGCTAGGAATTGCTTGCAGCAGACAGCGCCACGAAGCGACGCAGCAACTGCTCAGCTTCCGCAGTATCGGCGACTTCGTCATGAAGCGCTGCCAGATCCATGCCTTCCTGCTGTAAAGCATCGCCCCTGATTTGCAAGTAATGCGACATGGCCTCTGCAGTAAATTCAGGATGGAACTGCACGCCCCACACGCGTGGCGCAAAGCGCACTGCGTGATGGGCTTCGAATGAATTCCACGCCAGCACTTGCGCACCCGGCGGCAAACGCAGCACGCTTTGCATGTGAGTGACATGAGCAGGGAAACGTTCAGGCAGAATATGGAAGAGCTCATCGCTTTGTGCAGCAGGTGCGCGATGAATTACCTTGGTGCCCATCTCGCGACCGCGAGGATGGTAGTCAACAACGCCGCCAAGAGCATGTGCCAGCAATTGATGACCATAGCAGATGCCGAGCACAGGCACTTTGGCGCTGATCGCCTGCAGCAGCCACTGCGCGGAATATTCACTCCACGCGTGACGATCACTCACCATCGCTGCCGAGCCGGTGATCACCACGCCACTGCACTGTGCAGGCTCCGGCAAATGCTCGCCATCAATAACAGTGACGGTATGGCACTGATCAAGACTGAGGCCGGCGGCTCTGGCAGTCCAATGTTCGAAATCGAGCAAGCCGGCCGGGATGCCCTTGATGGCGCGACCGGTCTTGATGATCAACAGCTTCTTCATTTGCGTGCGCGCAGGTATTCCCGGTTTTTCACGATACGACGTTTGCGCGCCACCTGTTGGTAGTTCAGATTTTGTTCGTCTTTGGTGAAGGGATTCTCGTCACTGAGCAACTGGATACGCACCGGCGTGCCTTCAAGCCGCAGCAGTTTGCGGAAATTCTTTTCGAGATACTTCACGTAGTGCGAAGGCAGCTTGTCGGCCTGGGTGCCGTGGATCACGAAGATCGGCGGATTGTGCCCGCCGATGTGCGTATAGCGCAGTTTGACGCGACGACCGTTGATAAGTGGCGGCGCATGACTGGACAAGATGCGTTCCAGCGTCTGGTTGAGTTTGGCGGTGGTGATTTTTTTGAACGCCGATTGATGGGCGGTATGAATGGAGTCATACATGTTGCCAACACCGGTGCCATGCAAGGCCGAGATAAAATGGATCTTGGCGAAATCGACAAATTCAAAACGACGACGGATGGCCTGACGGATTTCATTCTTGGCATATTCATCCATGCCATCCCACTTGTTGAGTGCGATCACCAGAGCACGGCCGGTCTCGATCACATAGCCAAGCAGATGCAGATCCTGTTCAACAATGCCTTCACGCGCATCCAGCAACAGCACGACAACATGCGCGTCCTGGATGGCTTGCAAGGATTTCACAACGGAGAATTTTTCCACCAGCTCGGTGGTCTTGCCACGTTTGCGAATGCCGGCGGTGTCGATCAGCGTGTAGTGCTGGCCATGGCGCTCAAACGGGATATAGATACTGTCGCGGGTAGTGCCAGCTTCGTCAAACGCCACCACTCGCTCCTCACCAAGCATGCGATTGACCAAGGTCGACTTGCCGACATTGGGGCGGCCAGCTATGCAGATACGAATACTGTTGAGCACGGCAGGATCGGTGCTGGGTGCTTCCGGCGGCGGAAAGCGTGTAACTGCCGCTTCCAGCAACTTCTGCACACCTCTGCCCTGACTGGCAGCAATCGGATGCAATTCACTCAGACCAAGCGCATAGAACTCATTAAGCGCTTGTTCCTGATCGACGCCATCGACCTTGTTGACAACCAGCACTACCGGTTTGCGCACCTTGCGCAAATGCTCAACGATCCAGCTGTCGCCAGCGGTGAGGCCCGAGCGGGCATCCACCAACAACAGCACCAGATCAGCTTCTTCGATCGCCTGCAGTGACTGGCCCACCATTAATTCATCGATGCCTTCCTCGCCCCCATTGATACCACCGGTATCGATGACGATGAAACGCCGCTCATTGAAGCGGCCTTCGCCATAGAGGCGATCACGCGTGAGGCCGGCAAAATCGGCTACCAGCGCATCGCGACTGTTGGTAAGGCAGTTGAAGAGAGTTGATTTTCCGACGTTGGGGCGCCCGACGAGGGCGATGACGGG
>CANCGR010000413.1 GCA_947377625.1 Gammaproteobacteria bacterium
CAGGGAAGACCTGAACGTGCCGGTCAAAAACGGCAAGATCGTCAACGATGCCCGTATCCGTGCCGCGTTGCCAACCATCAAGATGGCGCTCGATAAAGGCGCCAGCGTGATTTTGATGTCGCATCTGGGGCGCCCGAAAGAAGGTGTGCCGATTGCACAGCAGCCTGATTCGATGATGGCGCCTGTGGCAGCGCATCTGGGCCAGCTGCTCGGCATGGAAATCAAGGTGATGCCGCAGGATTTCAGTGCGGCTGATGCGAACGCCCTCAAGAGTGGGCAATGCATTCTGCTGGAAAATGTGCGCACCAATGTTGGCGAGAATGACAACGCCGATGCGATTTCAAAGTACTACGCCAGCCTGTGCGACGTGTTCGTAATGGATGCCTTCGGCACCGCACATCGTGCGCAGGCCAGCACGCACGGTGTTGCCAGGTTTGCAACAGTCGCCTGCGCCGGCCCGCTATTGGTAGCTGAACTCGATGCACTCGAACGTGCACTCAGCAAGCCGGTGCGTCCGCTGCTGGCAGTGGTAGGTGGCGCCAAAGTGTCGAGCAAGTTGCAGGTGCTGGAATCGCTGGCAACCAAAGTGGATGCCTTGGTAGTGGGCGGCGGCATTGCCAATACTTTCCTGGCTGCTGCCGGCAAGCCGGTGGGCAAATCATTGTATGAAGCCGACATGATTGATCAGGCCAAGCGCATCATGGCACAGACACATATTCCGCTGCCGATCGATGTCGTGGTGGCCAGCGAGTTCAAGGAAGACGCTACGCCGACGGTGAAACTGGTTGATGATGTAGCGGCCACCGACATGATTCTCGACATCGGCCCGCAATCGGCGGCTGCGCTGGTTGCCACCATCAACAAAGCCAATACCATTTTGTGGAACGGCCCGGTAGGTGTATTTGAATTCGCCGCTTTCGCTAAAGGCACTGAAGCAGTCGCGAAAGCTATTGCGGCCAACAAAGGCTTTTCCATCGCCGGTGGTGGCGAGACCATTACTGCCATCGAGAAATACGGCATCGAAAACGATATTTCCTACATCTCCACCGGCGGCGGCGCCTTCCTGGAATTTGTTCAGGGCGACATACTGCCGGCAGTGGCAATACTGCAAGAACGCGGTTCCAAATAATTCAGTCACTCAAAGGTAATTTTCCATGGCACTTATCAGTCTGCGACAACTGCTCGACCACGCTGCCGAACACAACTACGGCGTGCCTGCATTCAATGTGAATAATCTCGAACAAGTGCGCTCCATCATGATGGCCGCTGACGAAGTGAACAGCCCGGTGATCCTGCAGGCTTCGGCTGGAGCCCGCAAATACGCCGGTTCCAACTTCCTCAAGCATTTGATCGAAGCGGCGATTGAAGAGTTTCCGCATATTCCAATCGTGATGCATCAGGATCACGGCGTGTCGCCGTCGGTGTGCCAGCGTTCGATACAGATGGGTTTTTCGTCAGTAATGATGGACGGCTCGCTGGGTGAAGATGGAAAAACCCCGAAGGATTACGACTACAACGTGCGCGTTACCAAACTCACGGTTGAAATGGCGCATGCCTGCGGCGTGTCAGTGGAAGGTGAGATCGGTTGCCTGGGTTCTCTGGAAACCGGCATGGCCGGTGAAGAAGATGGCCATGGTGCCGAAGGCAAACTGGATCACAGCATGTTGCTGACTGATCCGGAAGAGGCGGCGAGCTTTGTTGCCGATACCGGTGTTGATGCGCTGGCCATTGCTGTCGGTACCAGTCACGGCGCCTACAAATTCACGCGTCCACCTACAGGCGACATTCTGGCCATTGGCCGTATTCGCGAAATTCACAAGCGTTTGCCAAACACGCATCTGGTGATGCACGGTTCCTCGTCTGTGCCGCAGGAGTGGTTGAAGATCATCAACGAAAATGGCGGCGCAATGGGTGAAACCTACGGTGTGCCAGTTGAGCAAATCCAGGAAGGCATCAAGAATGGTGTGCGTAAAGTAAATATCGACACCGACCTGCGTTTGGCTTCAACCGGCGCTGTGCGTAAATTTCTGGCTGAAAACCCTGCGGAGTTCGATCCGCGCAAATGGTTGATTCCAACCATGACTGCAATGAAAGGCATCGTTAAAGATCGTCTGACCCAGTTCGGCACTGCTGGTCAGATTTCCAGCATCGGCAAAATCTACAGTCTTGAGCAGATGCAGACTCGCTACAGCAAGGGCGAGTACAAACCGAAGACGGTTTAAACTTCATTCGGGAGCGGGGGCAAATGCGGCGACGGCTAGTCTTAACTTTTCGCCTTCAGGGTTTTCACACCGCTATCGGTGCCTAGCAGCAAGAGATCAGCGGGGCGTAGTGCAAACAAGCCGTTGGTAACTACACCGGTGATCTGGTTGAGTTCCATTTCCAGTTTGCGGGGATCGACGATGCTGAGGTTGTGCACGTCGAGGATGATGTTGCCGTTGTCGGTGATGACCCCTTCGCGGTAGGCAGGATCTCCACCGAGCTTCACGATCTGGCGGCCGACGTGACTGCGTGCCATAGGAATTACTTCTACTGGTAATGGAAATTTGCCGAGTACTGGCACCAGCTTGCTGCCATCGGCGATGCAGATGAATTCTCTCGCAACAGCTGCGACAATTTTTTCGCGAGTCAGTGCAGCGCCGCCGCCTTTGATCAGTTGCAGATATTCGTTGGCTTCGTCGGCGCCATCCACATAGAAGGTGACTTCTGTTACTGAGTTGAGATCCATTACCGGGATGCCATGCGCGCGCAAGCGTTTGGCGCTGCCTTCGGAGCTGGCGACGGTGGCACAGATGTCGTATTTGATTGCAGCCAGTTCATCGATGAAATAGTTGGCAGTGGAGCCGGTGCCAACGCCGATGACACTGTCACTGCGCAGTCGGGACTTCACATATTCAAACGCCGCTTTGGCAACGGCGCGTTTCTGGTCGTCTTGGTTCATGGAGTGATGATCCTGTCAGTTCGATGGCGCTTTATACCATGCCTTGTCGGTCACGATGGCTTGCAGCTTTATGTCCCAAGGCGCGACATCGAGGGATTCAACGCGTTGGCACTCGTGGGCCAGGCCGAGCAGCAGTGGACGTTTGCGCGAGTTGTTTCGCAAAAATGCAAAGGTGTGATCGTAGAAGCCTTTGCCCATGCCCAGCCGGTTGCAATTGGCATCAAAAGCTACCAGTGGAAATAACACCATGCTCAACGCGCGCGGTGCGCACGCACGCGCATGCACGGGCTCTGGAATGTTGAAGCGATTATTGGATGGCAGTGATTGCTGGTGGCGCTCGACACGACGAAAGCTGAGTTTGTCGCGGCCAAACTTGCTCATTACCGGCAAATAACATTGTTTGCCGCGACGTAGCGCTTCAGCGAGCAGCAAGTGCGGAGAAATTTCGCCGTCGCGTGCGATGGTAAAAGTAATGCGACGCGAGAAGCGGAAGGCTTTGCTGGTAACGACATTGCGATAGAGCTCAACAGCGGCTTCACGTTGTTGTAGTAGCGTGAGGTTAAGGCGCTGTTGGCGCATCTTTTTGCGAAGGAGTTTTTTTGCGGCTTGGGTGTCGGCAACTTTCTTGTTGAAAGCAGCAACTGAATCGTTGCTGGTCATGAATTTAGTTCCCCGGGGTACCGCTGTCGAAACAGTCCTGAACCGACAGGTTCAGGTGGTGGCCAGTCCGGCGCATCAGGCTTTCCATTGGCGGGACTCATAATGGTCTCGCTGAATGGCTGTGCACACCGCGCCTTTTGGGCTAAGCCTCCGGG
>CANCGR010000414.1 GCA_947377625.1 Gammaproteobacteria bacterium
TCAGGCGAGCAACACGACCATCCATGCCATCAAGAAACATTGCCACAACAATGGCGGCACAAGCACTGTGAAAATCCCCGCCCATGCCGGCAATAACAGCGTAAAAACCCGCGAATAATGCGCCGGTGGTCAGTAAATTGGGCAGAAGATAGATACCCTTGCGACGAAACTTCTTTCCATCCTGGGAAATCTCTTCTTCATGCTCCTCAATAAGGTTGGAAGCGTCTTCCTGGTTACCATCAACCGGCGCAAATTCTGCCTTTTCCAGTTTTGGATCAATGTCAGAACTCATAGTTTTTCCATATTGTGTTGATTCGCCGATTATAGCTTCTTATTGCCGGCAATTGATTGGTGGGCGAGAGTCCAAAAGGCATTTATCAGCGCATTACTGAGCTTTCTTTTCAGCACACACAGCCCGATCGCGATCGGCGGCATGGTGTGTTTGATGGCAAGCTGGCGCACTTTTGCAGCAAGCGGGCTGTTCTCAAGCACTATCTGGGGCACAACGCCCACTCCAAAGCCCAGCCCCACCATGCTAACGATAGCTTCATGTCCCGAGACTTGCGCATAAATATCGGGCTTCACTTTCATCGTTTTGAACCAGCGATCAACCCGGTCACGCACCAAACCGCTTTCAGAAATGATCAAAGGTATTTCATTCCATGATTCCTGGGTTTTTCCGACAGCATCGGTAATTACAGACCCGGCTCGGAATGGCGCGATGAATACCAATGGGGTGCTGGTGAGTTCAAGGATTGAGAATTGGGAAGGAATCCGCTCTGGCAAGGCAGCAATCCCCAGGTCTTCCAATTCCGAATTGATGCGATCCAGCGTTATCGCAGAATCACCTGTGTGTAATTTGATCTCAATGCCAGGGTGCTGGGCGCGGAACCGGCCCAGAATGTCATCCAGAAAGCTGTAACTGGCAGTCACCGAGCAAAACAAACTGAGTTCTCCCTGCAAGGTGGTCTCTTGCATATGCAGAGCCTGCCTGAAGATGGCCCAGCTATCGCAGGTTTGCTCTGCATAGACACGGAACGTCCGACCAATTGCAGTCAACTTGACTCTGCGGCTATCCCGTTCGAACAGTTGCCGCCCGACTTCTTTTTCCAGCCGCTGAATGACCCTGCTCAGACTGGAAGGCGCCACATGGCAGGCTGCACTGGTTTTGGCAAAGCTCAGACTTTTACTCAAATGCAGAAATAATTGCAGTTCGCGGTGGTCCATAAGCGGGGGCGCCGGAATAGATCATTGCCAATAGCGGCATGAAGAGTTGCTTTAATTTCATTTTACGCAACAAACTCACATGATTACTATGGCGTCCCGCACTTGTTACCCCTTATAGCCGGAGCTTTCCCTATGAATTACTTCAATACCCTGCCGCTGCGCCTGCAGCTTGATCAATTGAGCAAATGCCGCTTCATGGACAAATCTGAATTCGCCAACGGGGTTGAGCGACTCAAAGGCAAGAAAGTGGTAATCCTCGGCTGCGGCGCCCAAGGTCTTAACCAAGGCCTCAACATGCGCGACAGCGGTCTGGATATTTCCTATGCGCTGCGCGAAGAAGCCATCCAGAGCAAACGCCAGTCCTGGCTCAGCGCCACTCAGAACAGTTTCAAGGTTGGCACTTTCGACGAACTGATCCCGACTGCAGATCTGGTGTTGAACCTGACTCCTGACAAACAACACACCCCCGTTATTGGCAAAGTCATGCCGTTGATGAAACAAGGCTCCTGCCTGGCTTACTCACATGGCTTCAACATTGTTGAAGAAGGCATGCAGATCCGTAAAGACATCACCGTGGTCATGGTTGCTCCCAAATGTCCGGGCACTGAAGTACGCGAAGAATACAAACGCGGTTTTGGTGTACCGACACTGATCGCAGTTCATCGCGAGAATGATCCCAATGGCGACGGCCTCGAAATTGCCAAAGCCTATGCAGCCGCCACCGGTGGTCACCGCGCAGGCGTGCTGGAATCTTCATTCGTTGCTGAAGTGAAATCCGATTTGATGGGTGAACAGACCATTCTGTGCGGCATGCTGCAGACCGGCTCCATCCTTTGCTTCGAGCGCATGGTCGCGCAAGGCATTCAGCCAGCCTACGCTTCCAAACTGATCCAGCACGGCTGGGAAACAGTATCGGAAGGCCTGAAACAAGGTGGCATCACCAACATGATGGATCGCCTGTCCAATCCCGGCAAAATCACCGCATTCAAACTGAGCGAACAACTGAAAACAATTCTGCGCCCGCTGTTTGAAAAACACATGGACGACATCATGGAAGGCCACTTCTCAAGCGGCATGATGGCTGACTGGGCCGACAACGACAAGAAACTGCTGACCTGGCGCGAAGAGACCGGCAAAACCGCTTTCGAACTTTCCTCCATCGAAGGTGCCGGTGAAATTGCAGAGCAGGATTACTATGACAAAGGCCTGGTGATGGTCGCCATGATCAAAGCCGGCGTAGAGCTGTGCTTTGAAACCCTGGTGGCTGCTGGTGTTATTGCCGAATCTGCCTACTATGAATCACTGCATGAAGTGCCGTTGATCGCCAACCTGATCGGCCGCAAAAAATTGTATGAGATGAACAAGGTTATTTCCGACACGGCGGAATACGGTTGCTATTTGTTCTCACACGCCGCCGTGCCCATGCTGAAAGACTTTATGTCCAAAGTAGACACCTCAGTAATCGGCAAAGGCCTGCCGGTGAAAGACAACGGCGTCGATGACCGCGAACTGATCGCCGTCAACGCTGCCATCCGCAATCATCCCGTCGAAAAAATCGGCCAGAACCTGCGCGGCCACATGACCAGCATGAAGAAAGTAGTTTAAGTAACGAGCATTACCAATGTGCGCCCGATCGGGCGCACATTGTGCTTGCTCCTCGCAGCATCGTTACAACAAACTTGAAGTAGCAGCGGAAATTCCCAAGCGCCTGCGGCGTTCGAAGCAAAGCCAACCGAACTGCGCTCATTGCTTTCCAGTAGCTCCATAGCCGCTTCATGAAAAGTCCCGCGCATAAGCGCCTGCGGCGGTCGAAGCAAACACACAAGAACCGCGCGAATTACCTGGCCGGAGCATCAAATCCCGTGCATAAAAAAACCAGGCTTTTTGGCCTGGCTTTATCTGTTCTTTTGCAGATTTGTAATCCGCAAGAGTATTGGTAGTTTTCGTGTACAGGTCGTTTAGTATTGGCCCTCCCGATTATAATAAATCGGCAGCCTGTTAGAGACTCAGTACCTTTTCCCCTCTTGCTATTCCTGATACGCCGGTGCGTGCTACTTCCAGAATCGGAGTGCCCGCCAGTGCAGCGATGAATCCGTCCAGCTTGTCGCTGGTTCCAGTGAGCTGAATGGTATACATGGTCGGGGTAATGTCAACCACTACTCCCCGGAAAATGTCTGCCACGCGCTTGACTTCAGCCCGTTGGGCACCGGTTGCTTTCACTTTGATCAGCATCAGCTCACGTTCAATGTGGTTGCCTTCGGTCAAATCCACCAGCTTGGCCACATCCACCAGCTTGTTCAAATGCTTGATGATTTGTTCAATCTTGCGGTCGTCTCCCACTGTGGTCAGCGTAAGACGCGAGAGCGTTGGATCTTCCGTCGGCGCAACCGTAAGCGAATTGATGTTGTAGTTGCGCTGCGAGAACAACCCGACGACCCGTGACAAGGCACCGGGCTGGTTTTCCATCAGGACAGAAATAATGCGTCTCATGTTCAGGTCCTCTCGGTTTTGCTCAGGAACATTTC
>CANCGR010000415.1 GCA_947377625.1 Gammaproteobacteria bacterium
GTCGTTACGCCCTGTGCGCCATGTGCATTGGAGTCGGACAGGGCATCGCGTTGGTGCTGGAAAGGGTGTGACGACAAATGGAGCTCGCCGATGTCGACCCTGTTGAACATTGATTGGCGCAGCCTGCCGAATGCTCCACCGGCGGGAACCTTGTTGTGCACACCACAAGATCTTCCGTTCGGAGCAACAGTGGAATTCAGTTTCGCCTCAGAACCGGCACTCCCGGCTTTCCGGCTGATCGTGCATTGGCACGACGGCGGCATCAGCGCCTACGTCAACCAGTGCCCGCATCATTGGTTGCCGATGAATCGCACCGACGGCAAGTTCGTCAAATGGAGCGAGCATCAACTGATGTGCGCGCACCACAGCGCCGTGTTTGATCTTGCGCGCGCCGGCGTTTGCATCATGGGCCCGTGTCAGGGATCGAATCTTGTCGCCGTGCCGGTCGACATCGTCAATGACAGCGTCGTGATAGCCGCCTGCGATTGACTTTGGCCATGCTTACGCTATTTTCCCAGCACCTTGCCGTCAGGCAAGACCACGGATACGAAGATGCCGCCGGGCCGATTGTCGATAAAGGGCTTGGCCGTCACCGCAACCTTGTCTCCGGGTTTCAGACTGGACCGGGTGAAGCCGCCCTTCACCAGATACAGTGGCGGATTCATTTCAAAATTCCACACTTCGGTTTCGCCTTTGGCATTCACCACGTCGAGCTCTATCCAGCTGTGTGGATTGCCCCACTGAAATTCTTTTACGGTTCCCGTTACCGTCACACTTCCCTTTTGGTCGATACCGGCAGCACTGTGGTGGCTGAAGGCAAGCGGCGAGGCCAGCAGCAAAAGCGCCAATAACCCTGATTTTCGTGAAATTCCCATCATCATTCTCCTGGACTATTGGCGAACGTTGAAATCGTTGGCTTGTGTGGTTGGCATGTGATCATTGAGATTCGGCAGACATCTCACTTCCTGCAGATCGCGGTCGTTGGTACGTTTCATTTGCTTGGTCACTTTGAAGCTCCCGACATAAACTTTCGGATCCTCGAACGTGAATTCATCTTGCAAGGTGTCATTGTCGATCATCTTGATGCGCTCGATGATGTGCAATTGATCGCTGCCCGGCAAGCCGCGGCGTTCGCTGACCCAGTGTCTTTCATCGACGAAATTGGTGGTATCGATCACCAGCGTGCCGCCTTCCCAATGCCCTATGGATTCACCTGCCCAACTGGGAACCGCCACATCGGGATCCGTGTGCGCACGGCCATCCATGAAGATCACCCTAAGCTCGTTCATCAGTTCCTGCACCATGTAGATGGAATTTGGCATCTGGATCATGTGCACCGGCCAGGCCCGCAGCATCATGATCGGCATGCCAATGGGCCAGCACAAGCCTATGTCGTTGCGATACACCTTGCCTTCAGCAATTGCCTTCTTTGCGCCTTCGTAATGTTGCTGACCATAGGGTGTCAGCACAAGGCTGTCAGGGGGATCGAAATTGGCTCCTGCGAATTTCGCATCCCACGACCACGCGCCAGTGAGATTGAACGGCGCCGCGGGCCTTGGTTTGTTGAGGTTGGCAGGAGCCAACAGGCTGAGCCCGTCCTGATTTTGCGCAGTAACTGCAGACGGCACTGCAAGCGCCAGCCCCAGAAGGCAAAGCAGTCGGGTCATGGAATGGTTGATTTTCATGTCGCGTCACTCTCCGGTAAGGGAATAAACAAAAGGCCGCCTATCGGGAAGTATACGACTTGCTGAAATTGTTGCGCGTGTTGGTCACCGTGAAAGTTCCATCGGCGGCGATGGACGCCTTGATGGTGTAGCCTTTGTCGTCAGCAGCGGCGCCGGAAAGATTGGCGATCATATCTTCACTGGTGTTGTGCGCCGCGTCGTTGCCTTCGCCGCGATGGCCCTGCCAGATGCCTTCTATGTCGGGAATTTGCGCGATGGTGTCGTAGCCACCGTTGGAAAATCCTTTGCGGGATCCGTTGTTGACGATGACAACCTGCGGCCGCAGCGACCAGATCAAGGCGGGGTTGCCGGATTGTCCATTCGAGAAGCCGTGATGCGTGGCCTGGAACAGCGAGACTTCGCCGATTTTGTTTACGGGGCAGGCGAGCTGCATTTCGCGATCCCACGTAAGGTCGCCCACGTCGAGGAAGGAAAACTTGCCGTAACTGAGCAGGAAACCCGCGCTCTGGCCGTTCTCGGTTTTATCTTCGTCTTTGGCCTGCGCATTTTCGCAGCGATTGACGGATGACCCGCGCTGCAGACCCTTGTCGATGACCTTGCCGGCTGCGCTTACGAAGGTGAGCTGTATGTTGCCGAGCGCGAGCTTGTCACCGGGCACCACGATCTTGCGATGGTCTTTGGCGAGTGCAACGTAGCTGGCAAACGAACCTTGTGGATCGTTTTCGACGCTCTGGCCATGATCGTAGAAGTTGCTGATGGTGGTGGCTTTCGCCAGTGTGGCAACGCCACCGACGTGATCGACATGGTAGTGAGTGATCAACAGATGATCGATGCGGCTGACGCCCGCAGTGGCCATGGTCTGGATGATGCGATCGGTATCGCGCGCGCCGGGGAAGCCGGTATCGATCAGCAGGGACTCGCCGGTGGGGCTGACGATGAGCGTGGCGGCTCCGCCTTCGACGTCGATCCAGTAGATGTCGAGAGTGCGGGGTTTGGCCGCGGGAGCCTGGCCGAAGGCAGCGGCGGTGGCACAGGCAAGCGCGATAACTGCAAAGAGTTTCCGGAAGGCAGATTTCATGAGTTCACTCTCTGTTTTTACCTGGGTTGGGGTGAGTTGGGAATCCTGTTGCACGTCGAGTCGTAGCTGGTGGTGGTAGCGTCTTTGGAACGCCTGCATCATAGCTGAAACTTTCAATTCTGGAATATAACGAAGTTTACGGGTCATCCTTCACTGCACGCCGCAAGCCGGCATATTTTGCGCATAAAATGTGCACGACATTGTCAACAATATTGTTGCAAATTTTGGAGTCGCTGCACTATTCTTGCCGGCACGCAACTCGCGCCGACAACGGACTGCCGCAATCTGCCGGTAGTCCGATAACAAAAAAACCTGGAGGGGATATGGTCAGACAGCAAATCCGTACTGCCGGAAACAACGCAGCCCGGTCGTTGGCCAGGCGCGGCTTTACGCTGTGCTTGCTGGCTGGCGCGGTAAGCCAGGCACTGGCGCAGAGTGCGCCAGCGCCCGCCGGTGTCGAAGAGATCTCGGTTACCGGCAGCCGCATTCGCGCCGACGGTTTTTCTGCGCCGACGCCGGTGGTGGTGCTGGGGGAAGAACAGATCCGCTCGGTAGTGCCCGTCAACATCGGCGAAGCGCTGCTGCAATTGCCGCAGTTCTCGACGGTGGGTCAGTCCTCCACGGCCGTGGTGTACGCCAACCTGCGCAACATCGGTTCCGAGCGCACGCTGGTGCTGCTGGACGGTCGCCGTCACGTGCCGACTTTTTCTTCCGGCGTGGTTGACCTCACCACGATTCCGACCGCACTGGTGTCGCGCACCGAATTCGTGACCGGCGGCGCGTCGGCGTCCTGGGGCTCCGATGCAGTGTCGGGCGTGGTCAACCTGATCCTCAAGGACAAACTGCAGGGCATTGAGGGCAGCGTGCAGTACGGCGAGTCGAAGTATGGCGATGACCAGAGCTACAGCGTCTCGCTGGCGGGCGGCACTTCTTTCGGCGGCAACAAGGGGCACATCATCGCAGGCATCGAGCAGGCCGAAGC
>CANCGR010000416.1 GCA_947377625.1 Gammaproteobacteria bacterium
TCCAACCTTGTATCTGCGCCGCGAGGTCTATCAGCAGTTCGGCAGTTTCGACACCAGGCTGCGCATAGCCGCCGACTATGACTTCATGCTGCGCATACTCAAAAGCGGCACCGTGCAGCTGCGCTATATCCCGCAGGTGTTGGTGAAAATGCGCTCAGGCGGCGCCAGCAACCGCAGTTTGTCCAACCTGTGGCGCAAGTCGTGCGAAGATTTACAGGTGCTGCGACGCAACCGGGTCGGTGGTCTGTTCACGCTGTTGATGAAGAATCTCTCCAAATTGCCGCAGTTTTTTGCAAAGCAGCGCTAGCGCCGGGGTCGGGAGCATTTCCCGCTGCTTGCTCCGCCTTGTTATGTAGTATTGTTCATCAGCCGGGTTTGCTTGCGATCAAGGGGCGTTGCAAGTACCTCCATCGAGAACCTCCCTAAAGAGAGCTAGCAGTGTTTGTTCTGGGCCTTTCTGCATTTGCGCTGACGGTAGTGTTGCTGATTGTGTTGGCACCGCTGGCACGTTGGCTTGGCCTGGTGGACCGGCCCAGTTCCCGCAAACAGCATCTGGGCGAAATCCCGTTGATCGGCGGTGTTGCGATTTACCTCGGGCTGCTGGTGCTGTTGCCGTTCTTCACTGATTTGAGTCATGAGCTTTACTGGTATCTGGCCTCCGCCGGCTTGCTGGTTGTGGTGGGCGTGCTCGACGACCGCTTCAATATCAATGTCAGGGCCCGCATCGTGGTGGAAGTGCTGGCTGCGCTGATGATGATCTTCGGTGCCAATTTGTGGGTGGGAGATCTCGGCAATATTCTGGTATTCCGCGAATTGCACATGCCGCTGTGGCTGTCGTTGCCGTTCACGATCATTGCGGTATTCGGCATTACCAATGCCTGGAACATGATCGATGGCATGGATGGTTTGGTGGGCACCATTACCCTGATTGCCTTGGGCAGTTTCTATTTCCTGACGCACACGTCCGCCGTCAGCAACGTGTTGCCGGCCTTGCTGATAGGCGGCACCTTTGCTTACCTGCTGTTCAATCTTGGTTCCAACCGCTTTCTGCCAAAAGTGTTTCTCGGCGATGCCGGCAGCAAACTCATCGGGTTTTCGCTGGTGTGGCTGCTGATTGATTCATCGCAGGGCGGAGCACTGACCGGTTTGCATTTGCCGGCGGTAGTGGCCTTGTTCATTGTGGGGCTGCCACTGATCGACATGGTGGTCACCACGTTGCGGCGCGTGAAAAAGGGGCGGCCCGCCTATGAGCCTGATCGCACGCATATTCACCATGTGCTGCAACAGGCCGGCTTCAATCACCAGGAAATCCTGTTGATGGTGGGCGTGCTGTCAATCCAGATCAATTTCATCGGCATCGTGATGTACATCCTGCATTGGCCAGCCTGGGCCCAGTTCGGCATTTTCCTGTTCATCACCTTCTTGTATTTCATCTGCATCGACAACGCATGGAAGCTCGGCAAATGGCTGCAGCAGCAACAGAACCCATGAGTCTCAAAGTCCTTTTGACAGGTGGCACCGGCTATATCGGCTCGCATACGGGCGTGCAATTGCTGGAGCAAGGCCATGAGGTCACGCTGCTCGACAATCTGTGCAACAGCTCTGCGCTGGTGACTGATCGCATCCGCGCGATCACTGGCAAGAGCGTGCGCTTTATCGAGGCTGATTTGTGTGATGAAGCGGCGCTTGCTGCCGTGTTCGCCAACAACAGTTTTGATGCGGTCATTCATTTTGCCGGTTTGAAAGCCGTCGGCGAATCAGTAAAGGAACCGCTGCGTTATTACCGCAACAATGTCGGTGGCACCATGAACCTGTTGGCGGCGATGCAGAAGGCAGAGGTCAAAAAACTGGTGTTTTCCTCATCGGCCACGGTCTATGGTATTCCGCAAAGTTTGCCGATTGCCGAAACGGCGCCGCTGCAAGCCACCAATCCGTACGGCAACACCAAGCTGATGATCGAACAACTGCTGCAAGATGCCTGGCAGGGCGACAAGAGTTGGCGCAGTGCCTGTCTGCGTTATTTCAATCCGGTAGGGGCTCACGAGAGTGGCTTGATTGGTGAAAACCCGCGCGGCATTCCCAACAATCTCATGCCTTATCTGGGACAGGTGGCTTTGGGCAAACTGCCGCAGCTGGCGATATACGGCAACGACTATCCGACTCATGACGGCACCGGTGTGCGTGACTACATCCATGTGGTAGATCTGGCACTTGGCCATGTAGCAGCGCTGTCGGCACT
Source organism: Gammaproteobacteria bacterium (assembly GCA_947377625.1). Classification (GTDB taxonomy): domain Bacteria; phylum Pseudomonadota; class Gammaproteobacteria; order Pseudomonadales; family Pseudohongiellaceae; genus CAILUG01. The sequence goes on from CANCGR010000416.1 coordinate 2,240, forward strand.
GGGCAATGGCGCTGATTTCATCACCGTCAATCTTGGCTGTGGGCGCGGCTATTCCGTGCTGGAAATGCTGCGGGCCTTTGAAAAGGCCAGCGGCCTTGTTATCCCTTACCGCATCGAACCACGCCGCGCCGGTGATGTGGCGGCTTGTTTTGCTGACACGCGTCAGGCGCAAGCGCTGCTGCACTGGCAAGCCACGCTCGGGCTCGACCGCATGTGTGAGGATGTGTGGCGGTATCTGGTGATGAATCCGGACGGCTACCTCTGACGCAAGAGCGCAATCGTTGGCGCTATGTTCAGGCAATGAGTTGGTTTATCCTCGCGCGCAGTGCCGCACAGGAATTCACTCGTCAAGTTTCCGGCCAGTAGAAGGTCACATTCCATGCATGACAAAAAGAAAATTCTGGCAAGCCTGTTTCCCAAAGCGGTGCTCCAGGCGATGACGCCGGAAGCACTCGCCGCCATGCCTGCGGTGTTGCAAGCTACCGGAATGGCCAGCATGGTAGCCTTTCCGTTCCGGGTAGGCCGTGAATCACGGGTTGTCATGATCAACAACACGCTGCACCGGGTTGAACGCCCAACCCTCAAAGGCTCAGTCCCCAACAACGATATCTACCTGCTGGATGCCGGCGAAAAACTGCAGATTTCCCGCGAGCATTTCCTCATTGAACAAGATGCCACTGGTTATGTGCTGACTGATCGCGGCAGCCATTGCGGGCTCACGGTGGCTGGCAGGCGGGTGGGCGCAGGCGTTGGCCTCATGTCTGTGCCTTTGCGTGATGGCGACCTCATTGCTGTCGGCACTGCCGATAGTCAATATGTGTTCGCATTCATTACTGATTTTGAAAACACGCATTGGTAGTGACCAGTAGCCATGGATGACAAACGCAAAATTCTTGAAATACTGTTTCCGAAGGCTGTGCTGAAAGCGATGACGCAGGAAGCGCGCGCCGCTATTCCGGTGGGTATGCAGGTGGCGGGCATGGTAAGCATCCATGAATTTCCGTTCCGGGTGGGGCGTGAATCGCGGGTGATCATGCTCAACAACAAGGTTCACCGCATCGAGCGCAGCACCAACCGCAACACTACTTTCAACAATGACATGTATCTGATGGATACTGGCGCGCGGTTGCAGATTTCGCGTGAGCATTTCCAGATTGAGCAGACTGCCGATGGTTATCTATTGGTTGATCGTGGCAGTCATTGCGGGTTGACGGTAGATGGCAAGCGGGTGGGCAATGGCAAAGATGTGATGTCGATGTTACTGCCTGATGGGGCGGTGATTGGGGTGGGGACTTTTGAGAGTCACTATCTGTATACGTTCATTGCGAACTTTGATAATGCGCATTGGTGAGTGGAATCGCCTTGGGTCTATGCTCGTCGTGACAGGACTTCGCTCATCGTAGTCGGTCTTCGCCATGAAGATTGCGGGGACCCGCCGTGAATACATCCGTGTAGGCTAACTTCGGCCATCCATGGCCGAAGACGTCCCCT
>CANCGR010000417.1 GCA_947377625.1 Gammaproteobacteria bacterium
AGTACAGGTTCAACGAGCACGGGTTCTACCAGTTCAACGGGTTCTACTACCACCTCGGCGCAGTCAGACTGCATTTTCAATTGGGCCGAGCGCAGCTATCCGCAGTTTTTCCCGGCTACTGTTGCTGCAAAAACGGCGGCCCCTTACTACTACCGCTACTATGCAACGACCAAAAACTATCTCGCCACCTCCACCGACAACCAAGTCTATGTGCTTGGCCCGGTTACTGGCGGTGCTGTGTTGAAAGTGGGATCGGTGGCGACCTTTCTTGCCACGGCCGGGTGTAGCCAATAATGTTTAGTCCGCGATTTTGATTATTTATGCATGCCCTTGCTGCGCATGCAGTTGTCGATGTGCTCTTTTCTAATCATGTCCCATGTGGCATCCACACCCTTTTTGGGTTTGTTCGCCATGGCCAGGTCCTGATCGGCTTGACATTGGTTCAAGGCTTGTACGGCATCGTTCTCGTTTGCACCGGGCTTTGACCAAGTGCGCGGTGGCGTTGTTTTGCAGGCGCACAGCAGGCCCGAAAGGACGAGCGGGACCAGGAAGTACCATCTTCCGTTCGCAATCAGCTTGGCCATTTCTTCTCCTTCGTTAAGCATGCGTTTTGGAATGGGCGTAGATACTGCATGTGCAAGAAAAACAGTATTTCCAATCAGGATACGGCAATGGGTATCACAATGGACAGTCGTTTGCGGTGCGTTCAAGCGTTGGCAGTGATGTTGGTGTTGTCGGGCTGTGCCATGCAGCCACGCTTGCGAATTTCTTCCCAACCCGAAGGCGCCTGGATTTCAGGCTTGGGCTCGGGTGAAGGTTATGGCATGGCACCTGCGTTAATCCGGCTTGATGAAGATTATCTCCAGCAACACCGCACTGCCGACGGCTGCTACATTGTTGATGGCGTCGAAGCGCGCTGGGTGAGCGGTGCCACCAGCACTTTGCAAAACATCCGGCTGTGCGAAAACGACCACAACTTCCGCGACATTACCTTGAGCCGCCCTGCCGGCTATCCCGGCCTGGCCAAGGACTTGCAAATGGAATTGCAACTGCGCGAAACCCAAGCCCGTGAACGTCAGGCTGCTGCCGAGTCTGCAGCTTACTATGCCGCTGTGCAGCAAGCACAAGCAGCACAGCAAGCGTCCGACGCCTACCTGCGGGAACGCATTATAGAAAGAAGGGAACGCGAACAGCGCGCGCGGGACGACCAACGCGGCAGGCCAGAGCACGCCAATGCCGACCACGACAATGAGCGGCCTGCGGGCAACCGGGAACAACCGGCTGTGCAAAGGGAGCAAAATGAGCCACCGGATCAAACCCAACAACGCGCACGACAGGTGCGAGAAGAACAACAGGCACAACGCGGACAAATGGATGCAAACCAAAAGCGCGAGCGGCAAGAAAGGGAAGAGCAGCGAGCCAGAACACATGCCAATGCGCAGCCTGCACCATCAGTGCCTGCGTCAACTCCAGCTAGCTCAAGCCAAGATGACACGCAACATTGACCTGCCGTTTATTTCTTCACCAATTTTCTGATATTGGCGCCGTTCACTTCGCCGATGTAAATCGCATCACTGGCATCGACGGTGACTGCAGTGGGATTCTTTAGCCCGTCGACGCGGTCAAGAATGTTGCCGTCCTCTATGCTCACGACAAGCAGGCAATTCGCTTTGAATCAATCAATGCTTGCGGTGCAACAACTCCGCTCGCTGGCTTATATCGGCGAGCGAGCCCGCTTCCGTTTGTTGCTGCCGCCAAGCGGTGTAATCGAACGGCGTTTTCTGCATCAAGATCAGAAACCGCTCGGTTTCAGCGATGCCAAGATGCTGCGTGAGGATTTGCAAGCCTTTGGCGACAATTTCTGCATCAGTGAGCATGGAGCGCCTCGTTAACAAAATTGATTGGATCAAGAATGGCAAATGCTGACACACGGCTCGCTTTTTTTAGCACGCCATCATCAGTTGTTAAAAAGCAATCTGCACCCGCTTCCTGGGCGCAGGCTAGATGCAAGGAATCCAGTTTACCAAAACCCCGTTCATACATGGCAGTGGCGTACTTCAGTACGCACGGGCTGGCTTGCACATCTGTCTGCGCATACGCCCGCCACAAACCAATCACAACTCTTCTCTCCAGGACGGGGTTCTGCTGATTCTCGTAATCCAGTATGTACGACCAGATCAAACTATGAGAACCGGCGCGTATGGCGTCCTGAATTGCAAGTACCGCTTCCGCCTCTCTGCGAATGCGCACCTGTGCCTGATCGTCGAAGGGTCTATTAAAGCAACAATTATCCAAATAAATTTTCATCCGTGGCCATCCTTGAGCCAAAACTGGTTCGCTATCCCTGTGAAGAACAAAGTAGTCCACAACTGCGAAGCTGACAAATTTTTTGTCAGCAGGGATGAGAAGATGGCTTCACGTCCCGGACTAATCCAAGGCTGACTTGAACTGGCAGTAGCTTTATGCTCCCAATAGCTATTAGCTTGATCAATCAGAAAGCACGCAACACATTACAAAGGCTGCCCGAGCAGCCATCGCCTGGAGGGGAGCATGAAAGTCAGCCCAATGTTGTTGGTCGCACTTGTCGTTTTATTGCCGGTGTCACTGCCGGTGGATGCACAAGCCGATGCTTACTTGCCAAAGGCTTTGGCTGCATTACCCACCACGGCGTGGCGAACCAACGGCGGCTCGCTGAACAACCAGCGCTATTCACCGCTACAAAAAATTGATCGCAGCAATGTTGGCACGCTCAAGGCCGAGTGGAGTCTGCACCTCAATTCCGGCGCGGCCACCAAGAACTCCGGCGAAGCGCAGCCGCTGGTTGATAACGGCGTGGCTTATGTGGCGTCGGGCGATGACGATGTGTTTGCCATTGATCTTGTCAGTGGCAAGGTGCTGTGGACTTACCAGGCCAAGCTTGATGCTGCCATAACTACCGTGTGCTGCAGCTGGACCAGTCGTGGCGTCGGGCTCAATGCTGATACGGTATTCGTCGGCCAGCTCGACGGTAAACTGGTCGCGCTCGATCGCAGCAGCGGCAAGCCGCGCTGGTCGATACAAGCCGAGCAGTGGCAGCAGGGCTATACCATCACCGCCGCGCCGTTGTATTACGACGGCCTCGTCATCATCGGCTTTGCTGGCGGCGAGATGGGCGTGCGTGGCCGCATTAAAGCCTTCGATGCCCGCGATGGCGCGCTGAAGTGGACGTTCTACACCATCCCCGGCCCCGGTGAATTCGGGCATGACACCTGGAGTGCCAACAACGAGCTGTGGCAGCACGGCGGTGCCAGTGTGTGGCAAACGCCAGCGGTCGACCCTGAGTTGGGGTTGTTGTATTTCTCCACCGGCAACGCCGGCCCTGATGAAAACGGTCACGTGCGCCCGGGCGACAATTTGTTCACGTCGTCGATCATTGCGCTCGACGTGAAGACAGGCAAATACCGCTGGCACTTTCAGGAAGTGCATCACGACCTGTGGGACTACGACGCCTCGAATCCGGTGATCCTGTTTGACATTCAAAAAGACGGCGTGCCGCGCAAGGGCATCGCGCAGGCCGGCAAGACCGGTTGGGTTTACATCCTTGATCGCGTCACTGGCGCGCCGCTGGTGGGCATTGACGAAAAGCCGGTGCCACAACGCAGTGAGAATGCAACAGCCGCCACGCAACCCTATCCGGTGGGAGATGCGTTTGTGCCGCACGAAATTGCGATTGCACCTGAAGGCCA
>CANCGR010000418.1 GCA_947377625.1 Gammaproteobacteria bacterium
CTGCGCGGGTCAGTGGCGGCTTCCACATGGCCGCCGACATGCAACACGATGGCACCGGCATGGCCCATCATTTCGCTGTGCGCAGGCACTGTTCTGAATTGATGACCCATGGCATGCATCACCGGGCCGATGTCTGAGGCAAGATCAGCTTCCAGTTTCAAGTCATGGCTGCTGTCGCCCCAGGTGCGACCCAGCAACCAGCGGCCACGGCTGATGGCATCCTGCAAACTCTGCTTACCATAGTGATAACGCGAGAATACTGCGGCTTGTGTTTGTGGCTGACCTTCGCCGCCCATGGTGCCGTAGGTCAAGCGACGACCATCGCCAAAAATTGCCAACGCCGGGTTAAGAGTGTGGAAGGGTTTGCAGCCAGGTTTGAGTGCATTTACGTGCGAAGGGTCGAGCGAAAAACTTAAACCGCGATTGTTCCAGCTCAGGCCATAGTCGGGATGCACCAGGCCGGAGCCGAATTCCCAATACACGCTCTGGATGAAACTCACCATGCAACCATCCTTGTCGACGGCGCCCATCCACACGGTGTCGCCAGGGTTGGCGGTGCGCGGCCACGGTGAGGCCTGTTTGGGATTGATGGCCGCAGCCATACGTTCGATGCTCGCTTGTGCAAGATTGTCACGCCAATTGGCGGCAAGGCGGCCAGGATCAGTGACGACTTTGTCGCGCACGATAAAGGCCTGCTTGCAGCATTCCACCAGCAGATGAATCTCTTCGCTCTCGGTGGCCGGTTTGTGTTGTTTGTAGACTCTGTCGTAAATCGCCAGAATCAACAGCGCAGCCAAACCCTGCGTCGGTGGTGGCAAGTTGTACAAACTCACGTCCGGCAACGCCACGCGCAATGGCTCGACGATGCGCGCTTGATAGGCAGCAAAATCAGACAGCCGCAACGGGCTGCCCGCTGCTTCCAGCCACGCGGCCATTGCTTGTGCGAGCTCGCCTTGATAGAAATCAGCAAGGCCTTTATCTGCCAGCACCCGCAAAAATTTTCCGAGGCCGGGATTGCGCAAGGTCTCACCCATCTTCAGCGTGCGGCCATCGGGGCAAAATATTTTTTGGTAACCGGCAAGTGCCTGCATCGACTCGGCTACTTTTTCACTGCCCATTTGCAAGCTGTTGGTCACGGTGATGCCCTGCTCGGCCAGCGCGATGGCGGGTGCCAACAGTTCAGTCAACGGGCGTGGTGAGCCGCCCTGCAGCGCCAGCCACTCGCGCGCGCAGCGCCAGCCGTCGAGCGTGCCGGCCATCGTCAATGCTGCCTTGCCACCGCGTGAGGGAATTGCAGTTTGATTGCGGTAAAAATCAAAGTCGGCCAGCGCCGCAGCAGTGCCGCAGGCATCTATTGCAATGGGTGCACTGCCGCGTTGATGAATCAGCCAGAAGCCGTCACCGCCCAGCGAGTTCATATGCGGATAGACCACGGTGATCGCCGCCGCTGCTGCAATCATGGCATCAATGGCACTGGCCCCTTGCTTCAACATGTCAAAGCCGATGCGTGAAGCGATGTGATGCGGTGCAGTAAAAGCAATCGAACTCATGGTGCGGCCTTGGCAATGTCGTTAACGGTGGGAAGACGATCCTGATAAATGTCCCAGTGCGCTATCAAGGTATCGATGACTTTGGAACCCACCAGATAGGCCGATTCCACTGCTGCTTCGAGGCCGGCATAGCCTTCGTTTTCTTTCAGCAGGTTTTGTGCGGCGGTAAGGCCCGGTGGTTGCATGGTGTAGTTGCTGGCAGTGCGTAATACCAGCGCACGTTGCCGGTCGACCTTGCCAGCGTTGGCAAGGTAGGTGAGCGCTTGCAAGGTGCCGGTGTCTTCCATCGCGGAGGACACGAACTCGCCTTTGCCCTCAGTCCAATAGTTCACCCATTTATTGGCCCAGTCGTTGAGTAAGGCACCGTGCCAGAATGTCATTGCCGAGAGTGTGTCGCCCTTCAGCACAAACGGTGCGCGGCGCGCATTGGGATGTTCGGTATAAAGGTTGCGCGTGGCGGCCAGCGACGGAATGTCTGGCAATACCATGTCTTTGGTTAATGCAAAGGCCCAGTCAGTGAGGCCGGCATCGAGTGCAAACATTTCGCCGGTGGGCTGTGGTTTGTTTTCATCAAAAGGTTTCTTGGTGTAACGCGCAAAGTAGCCGAAGGGCCATTCCTTGGGCATTTCACGCGCATCAATCTCATGCGCCAGATCGCCGTCTACTGCAAAGCTGGCCCACGCCGCCGAGCCTATCGACGCATCGGCCGGGTCGAAGCCGGCGATGCCATCGACCAGCCAATAGGCTTTGCTGACATCAAAGCGTGGATCCATGCCCAGCATCATGGTAGATGCTGCCGAGTTCGCGGTGCCGATGCCAGTCACCATCACCAGCAAGCCGGTGTCCGGTTCCAGATAAAGATCGTGATAGCCACCGAACTTGAATGACTGCGTGAGATGACGACGCTGCTTCCACAGCTCGAACTCGCCGGCCTTGCCATCGTCATCGGTGCCGATTTCAAACATGGTGACCAACACTACCTTGACCGGAATCGGCGCCGGTGCTGCAGCTGGCGCCGCCACTTGCACCGGGGCTTGGCCACACGCCACCAATGACAAGGCAGAAGCTGTCAGCAATACAGCAAAAAGTTTCATACCTGGTGGGTCCCTGCTCCTGTTGCTTCGTTGAGTTGAGCTGGCACGACTGACTGCTGTCGAAACCAGCGCCTTGCACAAGAGCAAAAGCAAGAAGGGTGCCACGCGTGCAAGCCAGCCTTGCGAATACCAGCAACAAAAAAGCTGACCGATCGGACAGCTCAATGGCAGCTATTGGTGCGCCCGCCATTTTTGTGCCCGCTTTGTGTGCGTTATCGCGGCCGCTTTTTCCTGAACCGCGCATTCCACAGTAGCTTGGCACTGGTACGCTTATTGCCACTGACTTGTAAAAGACAGTGAAGGCAAAGTCGCATGTATTTCCAGAAACCCTATCCGCGTGACCTGATCGGTTATGGCGCCAAGCCGCCTGCATTTCGTTTGCCAGGTGATGCACGCGTGGCGCTGCAGTTCGTACTCAATTACGAAGAAGGCGGCGAGAACTGCGTGCTGCACGGCGACACCGCTTCAGAAACCTTCCTGTCTGAAATCATTGGCGCCCGCGCCTTTGAAGCACGCCACATGAGCATGGAATCACTTTACGAATACGGCTCACGCGCCGGCTTCTGGCGCATTCACAACTTGTTTGTGCAGCGCGGTTTGCCACTGACCATTTTCGGCGTCAGTTCAGCACTGGCACTCAACCCGCAAGCTGTGGCCGCGATGCGCGCCGCCAACTGGGAAATCGCCTGTCACGGCCTGCGCTGGATTGATCACCAGTTCATGCCAGAAGCCGAAGAGCGCGCCCAAATACAAACCGCATTGGACTTGCACACTGAACTCACCGGCGCCTCCCCCGTGGGCTGGTACACCGGCCGCGACAGCCCCAACACCCGCAAGCTGGTGCTCGAACAAACCGATTTGTTGTACGACTCCGATTCCTACGCCGACGATCTGCCCTATTGGGTGAGCGGCCCGCGCGGCCCGCATTTGGTAATCCCCTACACGCTCGATAGCAACGACATGCGATTTGCTTCACCGCAGGGGTTCCACACCGCCGAACAGTTCTTCGTCTATTTGCGTGATGCCTTTGATGTGCTTTATGCGGAAGGTGCTGAACAACC
>CANCGR010000419.1 GCA_947377625.1 Gammaproteobacteria bacterium
CAGCTCCAAGGAACTGTCAAAAAGACAGCAGGCTGTTACTACGAAGCGGCAGTTGCTGCTTGCGTTGCTACATAACCCGTATCCATTTGGAACCTACACATACCACTAGACATTGGATCACCTCCTTTACCTGCGTTGTTGAACATGGCCAGAGGCTAATCAGCGCGCGACCGACTGTCAACGAAACCTTAACAAAGTTTTGATTTTACCCACCACACTGATCAGTTAGATTTGATCGGCCTCTTTCCGACCAATTCCCGACCAACCGGATTCCCCAATGAAAATAATAACAACGCTAACCGCTTTGACCCTTGTCATAAGCACATCGTTGACGCTGGCCAAACCGCCGCAAACCAGTAATGAGCGACCCACGCTGGTGCTGGCCATCGTGGTCGACCAGATGCGTTACGACTATCTCACCCGCTATGGCAGCGAATTCAAAGGCGGCCTCAAGCGCCTGCTGGAGCAAGGCGCCGTGTTTACCAATGCCAACTATGAAGCAGCCCCCACTGTTACCGCCGTGGGTCACTCAACGATTCTCAGCGGTGCCACACCCTCAGTCAGTGGCATCGCCGGCAACACCTGGTATGAACGCAGCGAAAGCAAGAATGTGCAGAGCATTACTGATGACAACGTCAAACCGCTCGGCGGTGGCACGGGTGCGTCACCGAAACGCCTGCTGGTTTCAACCGTGGGTGACGAGCTGAAAATTTCCGGCAAAGGTGGCAAGGTTTATGGCGTATCGCTGAAAGACCGTGCGGCCATTCTGCCAGCCGGGCGCAGCGCCAATGGCGCGTTCTGGTTCAACGCCGACACCGGCAACTTCGTGTCGAGCACCTGGTATTTCGACGCACTGCCAGCGTGGGCCGAGCATTTCAATGCCGAACACCGGGCCGACAAATACGCCGGTGTTGAATGGATGGGTACCAAGCTCCCCGCTACAAGCGGCGCAAAACTCAATGCCGAAATTGATGCCACACCCTTTGCTGATCAGCTGGTGCTGGACTTCGCCCTGACGGCCCTCAAGGAAGAGCAACTTGGCATTGATGCGCAAACCGATTTGTTGTCAGTCAGTTTTTCTGCAATGGACTATGTTGGCCATGCCTCCGGCCCCGACACTCCCAGGATGCATGAGATGGTGCTGACCATCGACACCAAGGTGGGCCAGCTGCTGGATGCCGCCGAGAAACAGGCTGGCAAAGGCAAGGTGCTGGTTGTGTTCACTGCCGATCACGGCGTGGCACCAGTGCCGGAAGAAAATATTGCCAAGCATCTGCCCGGTGGACGTTTTAATGCCCAGAGCGAACGTGCTGCGGTAGAGACTGCTTTATCCGCTGCTTTCGGCGAAGGCAAATACGTCATCGGCAGCGCCGACATGGGCCTGTATCTCAACACTGATCCTGTCGCAGGCAAACATGTCAGCATGAGCGACATGGAACGGGTGGCGGCCGATGTATTGCGCAAGCAGCCACAGGTAACGCGCGTCTATACCCGCACTGAACTCAATTCATCGCACGTGGCCGGTGATCGCATCGACCAGCGCGTTCGCAATGGCTTTAATGCCGAGCACAGCGGCGATGTGTTGGTACTGCATGAACCCAATTGGTTGGGTGCAGGCACCGGCACCAACCATGGCACGCCTTACAGCTACGACACGCATGTGCCGATGATTTTCCTGGGGCCTCGTGCATTGATCGAACCCGGGCAGTATGCGGTGGATGCGGCGGTGCATGATATTGCACCCACGTTGACTACGCTGCTCAATGTGGCAACACCCAGTGGCAGCACTGGACGGGTGTTGGCAGAGATGATTCCTCACTGAGTTTCTGTGTGGTCGGAGCTGAACGTGACTACCGGCCGGTGAGACGTTTCAGCAATATGAGCGCACCCAAAGTCAGCACGCCAGCGCCACTCAAATAGTAGCCCACAGCAGCAATACCGAATTTGGCGGCCAGTGCGGTGGCAATGTACGGCGCCAGGGAGCCGCCCAGAATGCCGGCGAAATTGAAGGCCAGTGAAGCGCCGGTGTAGCGCACAGCGGTGGGAAAAGTATCAGCCAGCGCGGTGCCGAGCGGGCCATAGGTGAGCCCCATGGCTCCGAGACCTAACGACAACATCAGCAACACACCGCCTTTGTCACCCGCACTGAACAGCGGCCCGAACGCCAGACCGTACACGATGATGGCCAGCGTAGCGACAATCAGCATCGGCATGCTGCCTATGCGTTCGGCAATCCTGGCTGACAACGGAATGCCAAGCCCGAAAAACACCACGGCAACGATCTGCAGAATCAGAAAATCCTGGCGCACATAGCCAAGGCTCTGCGTGCCGTAGCTCAACGTAAATACCGTCATCAAATAGAAAGTGGCAAAGGTAGTGACAGCGGACAGCGTCGCCAGCACCAGCACAGCCGTGTGATCGCGCAACACAGTGAACAGCGGCACTTCCACGCGTTCATTGCGTTGCAGCGCTTCGGTAAAGGCAGGCGTTTCGGTGAGCTGCAAACGCACATACATGCCGACAAACACCAACAGCAAACTGGCGAGAAACGGAATGCGCCAACCCCAGCTGAGAAACTGTTTGTCATCCAGCACCGTGCCGAGCAGCACGAACAGACCGTTGGCCGCAATGAAGCCAATCGGCGCACCCAATTGCGGAAACATGCCATACCAGGCGCGTTTTCCTTCCGGTGCATTTTCAGTGGCGAGCAACACAGCCCCGCCCCATTCGCCGCCCAAACCAATGCCTTGCCCGAAGCGGCACAGCGCCAACAATGCCGGGGCAGCTACGCCGATGTTGGCATAGGTAGGCAACAAGCCAATGCACACCGTGGACAACCCCATCGTCAACAGCGCCGCCACCAGCGTGGCTTTGCGGCCAATGCGATCACCGAAATGACCGAACACGGCTGAGCCAATCGGCCGCGCCAGAAACGCCAGTGCGAACGTGGCCAGCGACTGCAGCGTGGCAGTGGCAGGATCACTGCCGGGAAAGAACAGCGCAGGGAACACCAGCACGGCGGCAGTGCCGTAGATGTAGAAATCGTAGAATTCAATGGTGGTGCCGATCAGGCTGGCAAACAGTATGTGGCGATGCTTCATAAGGCGAGAACAGGATGTTCCTCAAACAGGGTTTTGATGCTGACCAGCAGTGTAGCCGGTGAATACGGTTTGGCAATAAAGCCGGTGCGCCCCTTGATAATCTCACCAAGTGCCAATTCATCATTGGCATAACCGGAAGTGAACAATACCGGCGTTGCAGGAAACAAACGCTGGAATTGTTCAGCCAGCTTGATACCGCTGATGTCGCCCAGCACCACATCGGTGAACAGCAGATCGATCTCACCGGCATGAGCCTTGGCAAGTTCGAGCGCCTGCATGCCTGAGTCGCACTCAATCACGGTAATGCCGGCATTTTGCAGCAGCAGGCAGGCAAAGCTGCGCACATCATGCTCGTCTTCCACTACCAGCACTGTGCGAGGATCATTGCCAGGCAGTGCTGCAATGATCGGTTTGGGCGGCGGCGTTGCCAACTTGACTGTTGTGACCGGCAAATACAGGGTGAAGGTGGTCCCCACATCGGGTTCGGAGTGAAACGTGATGCTGCCCTTGCACTGCTTGATGATGCCGTAGGCGGTGGCAAGCCCAAAGCCGGTACCGCGCTCGCCTTTGGTGGTAAAGAACGGCTCGAAAATCTTGCTC
>CANCGR010000420.1 GCA_947377625.1 Gammaproteobacteria bacterium
AATTTATTGGGTGCAGCCGGGGCGAGGTTGGTGCCGGCCGAAATCAGCATCATTTCGTGGTAAGCGGCATTGTTCGCTTTGGGATAAATTCTGACAGTGTCGCAGCCTTGCAGTTGGCTCCACGGCAGTTGGCCTAGAGCTGCATAGGGCTTGCCGGGGCCTACATCATAATAATTGACGGCAGCGCAGCCAGACTGATCAGCATTCAATGTCGGCGTTGCTGCCCGGATTGTCGTGGATGTGCCGGCCGGTGGCAGTGGGGGAGGCGATGGCGGCAGAGGAGTATTGGCAGCTATTACAAAACTGCGGGATCTTGTATAGCTTATGCCGCCGGCAGTGGCGCTTAGATTGATCGAAGCGCTTGCACCTGCCACTGCATTGGCTGGCACCGACACAATGTAATTGCCAAGCGCGGTGGCGGCAGGAGCAAGACTCGCACTGATCACAGACGCATCGCTGCTGGCAACGGTGACAACTATCGAAGGATCAATGGTGCCATCGGCAGCGATGAAAACTATCTCGACATATTCACTCGACCCTGCGCTGCGGGTATTGACTGCATCAAGCCCGACAGTTTTTGATGAAAAGCCGATTCTGGCCTGCGCAGTGGCTGCCATTACGTCAGTCATTGCACTGATCAGCAGGCAGCATCCGAGCAGCCAGGTCAATCTTGTTTTGTTCATATCACACGTTTCCTTTTGGACCAGATTCAACAAATTATTTGCCCGGCTTATGTAACAAAAACGCCGGTTTGATTCGCCCTCCCCATGGAGGGTAAATGCGCAAGACAGCTACGTTAAACTCGGGGGCATTGGTGGCCAACGCACCTGCCATTGCCGCGCATCCCCACTACAAGGTCGCTTATGAAAAAGAGCCATGGGCTCGCGTATTTGCGTCAACTGTGCTGCTCGGGTTTGAGCAAGGAGATCGTGCTGCCTGAATTTCTGCGCGCGGTGCATCACGTGGTGCCGTCCAGCAACAACGCCTTTTCCGGGACTGATGAATATGTGTCCCCCCGTTACTATGTGCTTGAGTTTGTTGATACTGATCTCAATGGCCCCGGTGTGGTCTGTGACTATCTGACCCCTGAGCGGCGCGGCTGTTTTGTTGACTGGTTCAATGAGCGCCCGGTGTTGGTGGATACCGGCGTATTTGACGAAGCGTTTTACCAGTCAGACATGTATAACCTGGTACTGCGCCGCTACGACCAGCATCATGTGCTGTGGGCGCTGGTCAGGCATGAAAACAAACCGGTCGGCATGCTTTGCCTGTATCGCCCGCGCCAGCAAAAAGCTTTCAACAGCCACGAGCAGGCGCTGGTGACGGGCCTGTTGCCGTATGTGGCCCATGCCCTGCATGCCCCGTCGAACAAAGACATTACCTACGCAGACAGCAGCGACTGCGGCATGATGATCATGGATACCCAGGGCGCCATCGTATTTTTGAGTCAGGAGGCAAAAAGCCTGTTGGCGCTGGCGTGTTATCCGGTAGTCACGCTGCGCGGCTCCATGATGGAAGCGGACTTGATGGCCAAATTGGCGCAATTGTGCCGCAACCTGGAGGCGGTGTTTCGCGGCCGCTCGGCGCCGCCGCCCAGCTGGAGTTTTATCGGCAGCAATGGCCGCTTTGTCTTTCGTGCCTACTGGCTGAACCGGCACAATAATGAACCTGGCGCCATGATCGGCATGACCATAGAGCATCAGGAACCGATGGTCTTGAAAATTATCCGTGCCATGAAAAACCTGCCGATCTCCCCGATGCAAAAGGAAGTGGCTTTGCTGCTGGCGCAGGGCTTGTCGTCCGAGAAAATCGGCGAGCGCCTGCATATCAAGCTAACCACGGTCAAAGACCATATCTGCAAGCTGTTCAACAAACTCGATATTCACGAACGCGAGGAGTTGCTGCCAAAAATGCTGGCGCTGGAAAGCGCAATTCAAATTTAGCGGCACGGGTTTTCCACGGCTCAACCCTGCTAACATCGTCGCCGCAACCCCGCTTCCACATGATTTTGGACAAGGCTCCGGCCCCGACTATTGGTAGCATTGGCAGCAGCAGGGTGCCGTTAACCCTGACAACAACAATAGCAATTGAAGAACAGCAACTGAACAACAGCAACTGCAGCACGGAGATAGTTTATGACCACACCCTTTCCCAAATCGCCGACGTTCCTGACCATCGATGAGCCCTTCCGCTTTGAAGGCGACCTCTACGATCTGGAAGTGGAGGGCACCATCCCGGCCGAGCTGGATGGCACGTTCTACCGTGTTGGCCCTGATCAGGCCTTCCCGCCCATGCTGGGCGACGCCAATCCGTTCAACGGCGACGGCATGGTCACCGCTTTCAATATCAAGAACGGCCATTGCGACATGAAAATGCGTTATGTGCTGACTCAACGCCTGGCGGCCGAGCGTGCTGCACGCAAAGGGCTGTTTGGCCACTACCGTAATCCTTACACGGACGACCCAAGTGTGAAGCATTTGTCACGCGCGGTAGCCAACACCAACGTGGTGCTGCACAACGGTGTGCTGCTGGCGATGAAGGAAGACGCGCTGCCATATTCAATGGATCCCCATACGCTGGAAACCAAAGAGTTGTACAACTGGAACGGCCAGGTCACTGCCACCACTTTCACCGCGCATCCGAAGATTGACCCTGCCACTGGCGAAATGTTCGGTTACGCCTATGCAGCCAAGGGCGAGGCCAGCGATGACATCGCCATTTACGGTTTCGACAAGCTCGGCAACAAGACTTGGGAAGTGTGGTTCAAGTCGCCATACCCCGGCATGATCCACGAGTGTGCAATCAGCGAACACTACATCGTGCTGCCGCTGATGCCGCAGGTAATGGATCTTGAGCGCATCAAGGCCGGCGGCATCCTGTTCCAGTGGGAGCCGACTTACGACCATATGTATCTGGTCATGCCACGCGGCGGCGACGCCAAGGATCTGCGCGTGTTCCGCGCACCCAATGCCATGCCGGGCCACGTCATCAATGCCTTCGACGATGGCGGCAAGCTCTATCTCGACTTGCCGGTGGCCAGCGACAACGTGTTCTGGTTTTTCCCCGACAAGAACGGCCATGCTCCCGCACCACCGAGCTTGCGCACCGACGTTACGCGCTGGTGCTTCGACATGAACGACAAGAACAGCGCAGGTGTGCCGACAGTGATGTCGAATCTTGCCGCCGAATTCCCGCATTGCGACGACCGCTATGTTGGCCATGCTTACCGCTACGGCTTCATGCAGGCCTTAGACTTCACCAAGCCCTACAACGCTGATCGCGCCGGCCCCATCATGGGCTTTTTCTTCAACACCTTCCTGACCATGGACATGAGCACCGGCAAATACAAATCATGGTTTGCCGGCGATACTTCCAGCACGCAAGAGCCGGTGTTTGCGCCGAAGAGTGCCAACGCGCCGGAAGGCGAGGGCTATGTGATTGGTGTGGTCAATCGCCGCGACGAGCATCGCAGTGATCTGGTGATCCTCGATGCACAGCGCATGGATGAAGGCCCGGTGGCTACCATCAAGATTCCGGTGCGGTTGAAGTACGGCATTCATGGGAACTGGGTGCCGTCGGTTGCCAACAAGTAAGGTGGCAAGGGTTGTTGCTGAAAATATGATTGCTCGTTATGGATTGTGCGCATAAAGTATGCGCATCAATCCCGCGCAGGCTACCGTCATGTCTTCGATAT
>CANCGR010000421.1 GCA_947377625.1 Gammaproteobacteria bacterium
TGCGTGGCGCGTGGATTCTGGATCGCATTCTGGGCACACCGCCGACACCGCCACCACCGGGCGTGGAAGCCCTGCCGGAAAATGGTCTTGGCAAAGTCGCCACCACGGTAAGAGAGCGCCTGGAAAAGCATCGCGCCAATCCCACTTGCTTCGGTTGCCATGGTGTTATGGACCCGCTCGGTTTTGCGCTGGAAAACTTCAACACAGTAGGTCAGTTCCGTACTTTTGACACTGATACGCAGACCGCTATCGATGCCTCCGGTGTATTGCCCGACGGCAAAGCCATCAAAGGTCCGGGCGATCTGGTACAGGCGCTGGTGGCACGCTCTGACATGTTTGTGGAAACGCTGACGCAGAACCTGATGACCTATGCACTGGGGCGCGAGATCAACTACAAGGACATGCCGACCGTGCGCAAAATCGCCCGCTCTGCTGCCAAAGAAGGCAATCGTTTTGAAAGCATCGTTTACAACATCGTGACCAGCTCGGCGTTTGAAATGCGTGAAGGCCATCTTTCCGACACAGGGAAAGAGGCGACAAAACAGCAAGCATCCTTGTAAAAAATCAATCAACACAGGTAACCAGGACGACGCTCATGTTTATCAGCAAAAAACATCTTTCCCGAAGAATGGTGCTCAAAGGCGCCGGCATCTCCATTGCGCTGCCGCTGCTTGATGCAATGATTCCCGCTGGCACCGCGCTGGCCGCTACTGCTGCTGCCAAGAGCCCGCGCCTGGCGTATGTCTACTTCCCGCACGGCGCCGTGATGCAGGATTGGGTGCCCAAACAAACCGGCAAGAATTTCGAATACTCACGCATTCTGAAACCGCTGCAATCGTTGAATGACTATGTGACGGTAGTCAGCGGCCTGCGCAACAAGGGCGGCGAAAGCTCCAACCCGCACGGCATCATCGAAGAAACCTGGCTGTCGTGCGTAGCGCCAGACAGCAAGGACAAAGACGCCAAAGGCACCCGTGGTGTTACTGCCGACCAATTGGCAGCCCGTGTGATCGGCAAGACCACCACCCTGCCCTCGCTGGAACTGTGCGGCGAACCCGGTGGTGCCATTTCCTATCGCACACCCCAGCAGCCACTGCCGCTGGAAGGCAACCCGCGCAAAGTGTTCTACACAATGTTCGGCCAAGGTGACAGCTATGAAGACCGCATAGGCATCCTGCAGCAATCCGGCAGTCTGCTCGACTATGCCAAAGAAGCCACCAACACACTCAACAAGAAACTGGATGCTGCTGACCGTACCCTCGTCAGCAACTACCTCGATTCCATCCGTGAAGTGGAAATCCGCATCAAAAAACTGGAAGCAGGCGCCCGCGAACTACACGAACTGCCCAATGCACCACTCGGACCGCCGGATGATTTCACTGCGTTGCTGGATATCCAGTTTGAAATGTTGGCGCTGGCGTTCCAGACCAATCAAACCCGCATTGCCACCATGCGCATGGTGAGAGAAGCCAGTATGCGCGTGTACTCCAATGTGGGCGTGGAAGAAGCCTTCCATCCGTTGTCACACCACCAGAACCAGCCGGAGAAATTCGAGAAACTGGTGCTGGTGCAGGCTTTCCACACCTCGCGCATCGCGAAATTTGCCGAGCGGCTGAAAGCAATTCCCGATGGCGAAGGCTCAATTCTCGATAACTCCATCATCCTGTTCGGCAGCAACATGAGTAACAGTGACCGTCACAACAATGATCCACTGCCCTCCGTGTTGATCGGTAAAGGCGGCGGCATCAAAGGTGGCCAGCATCTGCATTATCCGCAGGACACGCCGCACTCACAGTTGCTGCACACAATGCTTGATCGCGCCGGCGTCCACGTTGACACCTTTGCCGACAGCCCTGGCCCCTTCTCGGAAGTGTGAGTATGAAATCAGTAGCCTCCGTTCTAAAAGCAACCACCCTGTGTGCTGCGATGCTGTGCGCAGCCGCCAGCGCATTGGCGATAGAAGTGCCGGCCGAAGCCGACGCCAAGTGGCGCGGCCCGGATGGGAGCACCGCGTTGCAGTGGGCGGTTTATAACGGCGATCTCATCAAAACCAAGCGCTTGCTGCAGCAAGGTGCTGATGTCAGCGCCGTCAACAACTACGGCGCCAATGCCATGCAATTGGCAGCTGAAGTGGCTGATCCCAACATGCTTAAATTGTTGCTGGATGCCGGTGCCAACGCGGATTCCCCCAATCCGGAAGGACAAACTGCACTGATGCTGGTGGCGCGCACCGGCAATGTCGACGCTGCCAAATTGCTGGTGAAGAACAAGGCGACCATTGATGCGCGTGAACATTTTGGCGAACAAACTGCATTGATGTGGGCCACCGCCCGCCGCCACCCCGAGATGATGCAATTCCTCATCGAAAAAGGTGCCGATGTGAATGCCCGTTCCAAGTGGCGTGATTACCAGCGTCATCTCACCGCCGAAAGTCGCGCCAAAAACATGGACACCGGCGGCTTGACTCCGCTGCTGTATGCGATCCGCGAAAACTGCATCGCTTGCGTCAAATTGTTGCTCGACAAAAAAGCCGATGTGAATCTGCCCGACCCTGACGGTGTGTCGCCATTGCTGCTGTCGATCACCAACACCAACTGGGATATTTCCAAGCTGTTGCTGGATGCCGGTGCCGATGTCGATCAATGGGACATGTACGGTCAGGCGCCATTGTTTGCAGTGGCCAGTCGCGCTGGCGGCCAGGGTGGTCGCGGCGGCTCTTCGGCTGACAAACTCAACGAACTGCGTGGCAGCGACATCCTGAAAGTTCTGCTGGATCGCGGTGCCACGGTGAACATGCAACTGTTCATGCGGCCGGCCAAACAGCGCGGCGGTGGCACTTCACGCGGATCTACGCCTTTGCATAACGCAGTGGGCAGTGGCGATCTCGAAACCGTCAAGCTGCTGATCGCACACGGTGCTGATGTAAACCTCAATGACACCGACAATGAATCAGCCCTGATGCTGACCATGCAGAGCCGCAACGAGGCCACCGGCCTGTTGATCATGGATGAGCTGAAAAAAGCCGGCATTGATCCCAACGCCAATGCGCTCTATCACCACCTGCAACGCACGCGTGGTGGCACTGCTTTGCATTACGCGGTACGCGCAGGCTGGAAACGCGCGATCGACAAGCTGGTCAGCTTCGGTATTGATCTCAACATCAAGGACCCTGACGGTTTGACCGGCCTTGATTACGCGATGGCACGCGGCTACATCCCGTTCCTGCAAATGCGTCAGCCAGCCCGCAAGGATATTGCTGAGCAGTTGCGCAAAGCCGGCGCTACCGTCGAGCTGGAAAAAGAGCCTTTCTGGCAACCGGTTGGTCCGCCTATTGGTTACGAAGCCACCATCTGGCCCATATCTGGAAGTTAAGGCATAAATAAGTCCAGCCAACCATTCCGGCGCCACCGCCGCGATTGTCCGCAGTTGTTATTTTTGGAGATGCAAGAAAGTGATTCGTCGCAAGTTGCTGCAGGTTTCGTCGGTGTTGATGATCGCACTGGGAACCGGAATTTTTACCCAGCCCATTCAGGCCGCGGGCGCAGATGAGATAAAAGTTTCCGAATTGAAACCCGGTGTTTATTTATTTCAGGGCGCTGGCAGCAATGTGGTGGCCATGACTGGCACCGAGGGCGCACTTGTCATCGACGGTGGCTTGCCTGAGCACAGTGA
>CANCGR010000422.1 GCA_947377625.1 Gammaproteobacteria bacterium
GCGGCCCCAGTTCGGATCGGAAGCAAACAGCGCAGTTTTCACCAAGGGCGATTCACCGATGGCATAACCCACTTGCAGACATTCCTGCACACTAGCGCCGCCTTCAATTTTGATGGTGACAAACTTGGTGGCGCCCTCGCCATCGCGAATGATGGCCGTGGCCAATTCGATGAAAACAGCCTGTAATTCAGCAGTAAATCGTTGTTGGTCAGCCGCAGTGAGCAACTCAAACTGCACGTCGCTTTGGTTGGTGGCCACCAACATGCAACTGTCATTGGTGGACGTATCGCCATCAACCGTGATGCGGTTGAACGAAAGATCAGCCGCCTGTTTCACTGCCGCCTGCACGCTGGCTGCGCTCATGCCGATATCGGTGAACACATAGCCCAGCATCGTCGCCATGTTGGGCTTGATCATGCCGGCACCTTTGGCAATGCCGGTGATGGTGACCTGCTTGCCGTTCAGTTGCAGCTGTCGTGAGTTGGCCTTCGGCCGCGTGTCGGTGGTCATGATGCCGCGCGCAACTTTGTGCCAATCGTTGCTCACCAACTCTGTCAGTGCGCTTGCAACAACCGCATTGATCTTTGCAGCCGGCAGCAATTCGCCGATAACACCCGTGGAAAACGGTAGCACTGCATCAGCTCCTACATTGGCAGCCTGTGCCAACGCATCACAACAACTCTGCGCTGCCTGCATGCCAGGCTCGCCTGTGCCGGCATTGGCATTACCGGTATTGATCAACAGATAGCGTGGCGCAGTTTGCGTCAGGTGATGCTTGCAAAGTGTGACCGGCGCTGCACAAAAGGCATTAGTGGTGAACACTCCGCCAGTAACGCTGCCAAGCGCCAGTTCAAACAACACCACATCCAGACGGCCGGCTTTCTTGATGCCGGCCGACACCGCCGCCATCTTTACGCCAGCGACTGTGTGAAGAGTCCCCAATTCACCGCTACCTACTGCCATCCTGGTTTCCTGTGTTGATCGCTAATCATTGCCTGGCATCACCGGTGGTTGCTGTCAGGAATCCAGCCTGCCGTGACAAGCTTTGTATTTCTGGCCTGAACCGCAAGGGCATGGTTCATTGCGTCCTACTTTCGGTGCGGCACGTGTCATCGGAATCTTCGGCGCCGGAGGTGGTATGGCCCCTTCCTCTTCTGCCAAGGCGGCTTCTGCTTGTGCTGCAGGGTCCTGATGGATCGACTGGCTGATCATCTTGGCCTCTTCCGCCTGGCGCTGCTTGTCTATCGCATCCACTTCCTGTTCTTTGCGGATGCGCACCATGCTAAGGAACTTGATCACTTCGACCTGGATGTTTTTCAGCAACTCTTCAAACAGCACGAACGCTTCGCGTTTGTATTCCTGCTTGGGATTTTTGCCGCCGTAGCCACGCAAACCAATACCCTGACGCAAGCTGTCCATCTGGCCCAGATGTTCTTTCCAGTAGGTGTCGAGAATCTGCAGCATGATCTGTTTTTCGAAGATGCGCATATTGGCGCCGATTTCTTCGCATTTGGCTTCGTAATCGGCTTCAGTTGCTGCCAACACCATTTGACGCAGAGCATCTTCCGACAATTGCTTGTCGTCAGCCAACCACTGGTGTATCGGCAATTTCACGCCAAAATCAGCGGCCAGTGCCATCTCCAGACCCGGGACATCCCATTGATCATCGATGCTGCCCAGCGGCATGAAGGTGTCGACAGTGTCGTACACCACGGTTTTGCGCATGTCCTTGATCACATCGGATATGTCATCAATTTCCATCAGCTCGTTGCGACGGTTATAGACAATCTTGCGCTGTTCATTGGCAACGTCGTCATATTCCAGCAATTGCTTGCGGATATCGAAGTTGCGGTTTTCCACTTTGCGCTGCGCTTTCTCAATGGAGTTGGTAACGATGCGAGCTTCGATGGCTTCGCCTTTTTCCATGTACAGACCGCGCATCATGTTCGCGACTTTTTCGGACACAAACAGCCGCATCAGGTTGTCATCGAGCGATAGATAGAAGCGTGAATAACCAGGATCGCCCTGACGACCGGCGCGACCGCGCAGCTGGTTGTCGATGCGACGTGACTCATGGCGCTCGGTGCCAATGATGTGCAGGCCGCCAGCCGCCAGCACCTGGTCTTGTCGTATTTTCCAATCGGCCTTGATTTCGGCAATACGTTGTTCGGTGCGCTGCGCTTCAGCAAGCGCCGCCACTTCTGCCTGCCAACGACCACCCAGCACAATGTCGGTACCACGACCGGCCATGTTGGTGGCGATCGTTACTGTGCCCGGCCGGCCGGCTTCCGCGATGATTTCGGCTTCTTGTGCATGGAATTTCGCATTGAGCACGTTGTGTTTGATCTTTTGCTTGTTGAGAAACGCCGACAGGATTTCCGAGGTTTCAATACTGGCAGTTCCCACCAGCACTGGCGCACCCTTGTCGCGGATCTGAACAATATCGCGCACGATGGCTTCGTATTTTTCCTGAGTGCTCAGATAGACCACGTCGTTGTCGTCAATACGCACCATCGGCTTGTTGGTGGGAATGACCACTACATCCAGGCCGTAAATCTGGTGGAATTCGAAAGCTTCGGTATCGGCTGTGCCGGTCATGCCTGCCAGCTTGTTGTACTGACGGAAATAATTCTGGAAGGTGGTGGAAGCCAACGTCTGGCTTTCGTTCTGGATCGGCACGTTTTCCTTGGCTTCAATGGCCTGATGCAAGCCTTCCGACAGACGACGGCCCTGCATGGTGCGACCGGTATGCTCATCGATCAGCACGATCTGCTCTTCCTGCACGATATATTCAACATCCTTGTGAAACAAATAATGGGCACGCAACGCTGAACTCAACTGATGCAACAGTGTGAGATTGGTGGCGGAATAAAGCGATTCGTTTTCTTGCAACAACCCGCGGCTCACCATCAGCTGTTCGACTTTTTCATGGCCGGGATCGGTTAATTCCACCTGGCGCTGTTTTTCGTCGACATAGAAATCGCAATCGGGCGCTTCATAGACCTCAACCTGGCGTTCGAGCTGGGATTTTTCGGCCGGCTTGTCGCCTTTTTTCAGCAAGGGCACCAGTGAGTTGATGTCCTTGTAGCGTTTGGAAGAATCCGACACGGCACCTGAAATGATCAACGGTGTTCGGGCTTCATCGATCAGGATCGAGTCCACTTCGTCGACCACGGCGAAATTGAGACCGCGCTGGTTACGATCCTGCTGCCGGAACGCCATATTGTCGCGCAGGTAGTCAAACCCGAATTCATTGTTGGTGCCGTAAGTGATGTCGGCCCGATAGGCCGCATGCTTTTCGTCCTGCTCCTGGTTGGGCACGACGATGCCAACACTCATGCCGAGAAATTCATACAGCGGCCGCATCCAGTTGGCATCGCGGCGCGCCAGGTAGTCGTTGACTGTTACCAGATGCACACCCTTGCCTGACAGCGCGTTCAGGTAAGCCGGCAAAGTCGCTACCAATGTTTTGCCTTCGCCGGTGCGCATCTCGGCGATCTTGCCCGAATGCAGCACCATGCCACCGATCATTTGCACATCGAAGTGACGCATCTGCATGACTCGCACGCCGGCTTCACGCACCACGGCAAAGGCTTCGGGCAACAGCTCGTCAAGGGTTTCGCCCTTGGCCAGCCGTTGTTTGAATTCTTCGGTTTTGGCTTGCAGCTGGG
>CANCGR010000423.1 GCA_947377625.1 Gammaproteobacteria bacterium
ACTCTGAAATGGGATATCGCAATCAGTAATTGGTGCTTGCGGGTGCGTTTCAATCTGCCAGAATGTTTGCTCCATCGGCAGGAGGCACAGGCCATGAAATACGCAAGCGGCTCGTCACATACACTCATTGCACTTTTTTTGTCGGCAACATTGGTAGCGCCAGCATTCGCGCAGCAAGCTTCCATGCGCGGCGATGGGCCAGCACCGGCCGCACGCCCGTTCAGCATTACGCGCACTGATGCAGGCGTCGACGCGCTGCTGGCGAATGATGCAACAGTTGAGCTGGTGGCCAGCGGCTTCGGTCTCAACGAAGGCACCACGTGGGTACGCGACGGCAAGGGCAGCGGCTTCCTGCTGGTGGGCGGCTTGCTCGACAACGTGCTTTACAAGATTGCGCCCGACAACACTGTCTCGGTGTTTATGGAGAAAGCCGGTTACAGCGGTAATGATGTCGACAATGTCGGCGCGCAAACACGCGCCGGCCGCTCGCATGTGTTATTGATCGGGCCGTCTTGTTCGGGTGTCGATCCGCAAGGCCGCATCGTGTGGTGTGCCGATAACGATCGCAAAGTCATGCGCCTCGAACAGGACGGCACGCACACCGTGCTGTCTGACGGTGGCGAAGGTATGCGCTTCAACGGCCCCAATGACATCTCGATCAAATCCGATGGCGCGGTTTATCTGGCCGACAATGATTTCGGGCTGCGCTATGCCGGCAAGAGTCCGCTGAAAGAATTGCAGGATGGCATCTGGCGCATCAAGGACGGTGTGACCACGCGCGTGTTGTCGGATACCCAGCTGGGTGGCATTCCGAACGGCATCACGTTCTCGCCTGACGAGAAGTATCTGTATCTGTCGGCTGGCAACAAGATCAAACGCTATGACGTGAAAGCCGATGGCACGCTTGGCGATTCACAACCATTCACTGAAGGCGTCGGCATCGGCGATGGCATGCGGGTGGATACGCAGGGCAATCTCTATTCCACGGGTGGCGCCGGGCCTGGTGTGGTGCGCATTACCTCGTCTGCCGGCAAACTGCTCGGCACGATCAATCTGCCGATTCTCGGCGCTGAGCCGAAGAAGCAAATCTGCTCAACCAATGTTGCCTTTGGTGACAACGATGCGAAGACGCTCTATATCGCCGGCTGTGATGCGGTGTACAAGATTCGGCTGAAGGTAAAAGGCATTTTGCAGGGCGCGCGAAATTGAGCAGAGGGATTCTCACGACCAACTATTCTCCGAGTAAAACGGGAATGCCTTTTACTCGGGAAAAATCCCTGTCATGGGTAACCAGAGCGGCAGCACTGATGTCCAGTGCTGTGGCCAGCTGAATGGCATCCGGCAATTTCAAACGATATTGCAAGCGCAATTGGGCAGCTAGCGTGGCGATGGCTGCTGAAACTGCAACGACCTGATATTGCAAAAGCGCTTTTTCATAGCGTTTTGCCAAGGTTGCCTGCTTTGCCTGCAGCGGGCCGGTCAGCACTTCTGCCAGTGTGATGGTAGACAGGGCAATACTTAGCTCGCCGCGTGCGGCATGCTCGAACAGGCCCAGAAAACGTTGGGAAAATTTTGAGTTTCCTTCCAGCAAATAGATAAAGGGCGCCGTATCAACCAAAACAGTGGCACCAACGTTAAGGCCTCCCCACAGTGTAATTGCACTGTTGGACTTGCGTTTGCTGGCCATGGCTTAATTCCCTTTGCGCTCCAGCCTTACCATTCTTCGCGCAATCGAGTAACGGCGAGGCGGCTGTCCTTGCCCCAGAGCCCACGACCTGTGCCGCGTAATGCCAACAAGCCAGTGTGAGGTTTTGGCTGCCCGGTTTTGAGATCAGCAAGCGGGACTACCGCAGCGAAAGGTTTGCCGTGCCGGGTAAGGATGCTAGGGGTTCCTGCATTGGCTTTGGCGGCAATGTCGGGCAATTGCGCACGTGCTTGTTCCAGACCGTAGCGGGTGGTTGCTTCCATGAGGGTCTCCTTGATATGTACAGTCTGTACAGTTTAGCTTGATTTGCAGATATCTGCCAAAAAAGATCAGGGTGCCGCAAGATCAGGGATACGGCGCCAGCCTTGCTGCACGCGCAGGTGAGTCGGGAGGAAACTCGGCGAGCATCTGCGCTGGCGCGGCATAGCCCAGCGCTTCATTTTCCGTTCCGCTTGCCCAACCGTCTTTGATTGCAGCAACCCAAGAGTAATGCGTGCTGAGCGAAGCCAGCTTCCATTGATCATTTTGCTTGATCGCTTCGCCTTCAAATTGGCCCATCAAATAATAATCATCTGCTTTGCCAGCGACATGCACCTGCCATAAGCGGCTAAGCACGGTTGCGCTTTGGCCATCCTTGCTCACCGTGATGACGGGTTGCACCGCATGATGCAAGGTCAAGGCTTTTTCCTGACGCCCGGCCGGGCAGTAAGCCTGTTGCAATGCAGTGGTGATTCGTTGTGTGCCCTTGTAAAAGCCGATGCCGGGAATCTCGTTGACACCGTTTTGTGCAAACAGCGTAGCCGCTTGCTGCGGCATGCATTCGTCGAGGTAGTAGGCATAGGCGTTGATGAGATTTTCTACTGCATCAACGGCCAACGCTTGTTGTGCCTGCACTTCTGCTGCAGCGAGCGACGCCATATTGTCTGGCGATGTCGTTGAGTTCGTCAGCGGTGCTGCGGTGGAGAAACCAGGCGCTTTACCGATGGCCGGATCACCTTCGGGATACTGCGGCACACGCCCTGTAACAGGATGCGCAAAGTGGAAGGCAGGAATGTAAAACGCTGGATAGTTCTCGTATTTTTCCGTAGCGGGCGCATCGGGTGGATAGGTTGTGCTGGGGCCGGCCATAGGTTGAGCGTCAACAGCCCAGCCCTTGGCGTAGTCGGTGATCAGACGCGGGTAATAGTGCAGAGCCTGGATGCGCCATTGGCCATTTTCTTTGACAAAGGAATTTTCATAAATGCCTTGTGTCCACTCTGCACTTTTTCCTTTGCTGCCTTGCAGGCCAAATTGATCCACGCGCGCTTTGGCGCTCATGCCATCAGGCGCAACGCTGACATAGGGCTGCAACAGGATGTGGTCATCCACTACACCTTGCTCTGGGCTGCCAAATTGATTGAGTGCTTTGCGGATACTGGCTTTGCCGATATAGACACCTTGCTGGCCGGTTTCGAAGCTGCCTTGTTCGGCAAACATTGCCGCCAGCTTGTCCCACTCATGCCGGTCAAGCGCATAGCCGTATTCATGCTGCAATTTGACGATGGCCGCTTCATCGGCAAGACGATCAAGACGCTGCTGCAGTGACGACAGCGTTGACGGCGAATCGCTCTCTGGGTGCTCACCGGCAACTGCACTATGTTCAACTGCGCTATGTTCAACTGCGCTACGGCCCACTTGCTCGGGCGCATAGTGGAACGGGAAGGTGGGTGCATCTAGCGGTGCTTTGGACGATGCCGACAAGCCGGTTTTGAAAGAGCCGCTTATCTGTGCGGTATTGGATATTTCATTGTGCTTCCAGATGCCTTGTTCCTTCACATACGCATTTTCATAAACGCCATGGAACCAGATGGCGTTGCCGCCGTAGCCGCCCAGCATCGCCAGGATGCGGAAGCGGCCTTTGGCATGTGTGCCGTCTGCAGCCAGATCAACCACCGGAGAAAAGCTGATGTGCGGGTAGATCCT
>CANCGR010000424.1 GCA_947377625.1 Gammaproteobacteria bacterium
CTTGGCCACACCCCTGACAGCCACCGCCGAATTTCAACACGGCCACGTTGTCGTCGGTAATATGGTCAAGACTGATGTTGCCGCCATGCTGCGCCAGCCCGGGATTAATGTCGCTGTAGAGGATATAGTTGATGCGGTCCTGCAGTGAACTGTCAGGGCCGACTTTAGGCATGCGCGAATTGGGGGCGCGGATCGTCAGCTGGCCACCCATGCTGTCTTTGGCGAAATCCACGATGGCGGCTTCCAGATAGGGCTGACTTTTTTTCTCAACCCAGGCGATCAACTCGTTGTAACGGAACATCTCATCGTCAGCTTCCTGTTCCCCAGGGCGGCAAAATGCAATGCAAGTTTCGGCTTTGGGCGTGCCACCGTCCAATACAAAGACGCGAATCGCGATGCCCTCGCAGTTTTGTTTGGCCAGCAAGTCCTTGAGATAGGTTTGGCCGGAGTCAGTGATTTCAATCATGGAAGTTGCCTTGGAAAATTACCTTGGAGAATTGCCCTGGAGAATTGCCCTGGATAGTCATCGCGTGTGCGCGCTGCAGCAAGTAAAATGGCGACTACACACCTTGTTTTCAACCCAGTACAGTTTTCAAGCCAGTATCGAAAGATGGAGATTCATTTGAAACAGCACTTGCCACGCATTTCGCAGGAACCCGCCAATAAAGGCGACGAGCCAGCCAGGATTCCTTTCTACAAAGTACTACTCAGCGTAATTCAGGCCAGCTTTGGTGTGCAGAACAACAAGAACCGCGAGCGGGATTTCACCCAGGGCAAGTTCTGGCCGTTCGTGGTGGCAGCGCTGCTGGTCACTGCTGTATTCGTGCTGACCGTCGCCACCGTGGTGAAGATGGTGCTGGCCGGCAAATGATTAATTGTGGTGCTGGCTGATAAAATACAGCACACCGCATACAGCAATGGCCAACGCACAAAACGCAGCAATAGCGTCGGCTTTGCTGTCGGCCGGGTCGGGATCGCGGTGCGGTTCGGCGTGGGTGTCGTGATGATGATCGTGATTGCTCATGCAAACTCCTATAAATGACCCTATCAATGTGTACAGGCTGGTTGTTACCAGCGACTGAAACTTGGCCGAATTGTAAACTTCGCCAGCGGCAAGGCCAAGCCAAATTCACTTTAACTCCACAGCTTTGACGCCAAATCCCTTGTTTTTAGCGGGGGAAAGACAGTGCTGCGAAGGACTTGGGATCGGCGGAAACCGCGTAGTATCATGCGCGCCTTGCCATACCAGTTCCCCGCCTCGTACCCGGACTTATCCATGTATCGTTACGACAATTATGACCGGCAGATGCTGCAGGATCGCATCGCCCAGTTCCGTGACCAGACTCGCCGCTTTCTTGCCGGTGAACTGGAAAACGCGCAGTTCCTGCCCTTGCGTCTGCAAAACGGCCTCTATGTGCAACGCCTTGCACCGATGCTGCGCGTTGCCATTCCTTATGGCTGCTTGTCGACGCTGCAATTGCGCAAACTTGCGCATATCGCCCGTCATTACGACAAAGGCTATGGCCATTTTTCCACGCGTCAGAACATCCAGTTCAACTGGCCGAAGCTGCCGGAAGTGCCCGACATTCTGGCTGAGCTGGCCGAAGTGGAAATGCATGCAATCCAGACCTCTGGCAATTGCATTCGCAACACCACTACTGACCAATTCGCCGGTGTAAGCCCGCACGAACTGGAAGACAGCCGCCCCTGGTGCGAAATCATCCGCCAGTGGTCGACCTTCCATCCCGAGTTCGCGCATTTGCCACGCAAGTTCAAGATTGCTGTATGCGGCACCGAGCTTGATCAGGCCGCCACGCAAGTGCATGACATTGGCCTGTACATCATCAAAAACTTCACCGGCGATCTCGGCTTCCAGGTGATCGTAGGCGGCGGCCTTGGTCGCACCCCGGTGATCGGCCAGGTAATTCGCGAGTTTCTGCCATGGCAGCATCTGCTGAGTTATCTCGACGCCATCCTGCGCATCTACAACCAGGAAGGCCGTCGCGACAACAAATACAAAGCCCGCATCAAGATCCTTGTGAAGGAACTCGGCGCGGATGCGTTCCGCGACAAAGTCGAGGCCGCGTGGGAATTCAGCAAAGACGGCCCGTCCACTTTGACCGAAGCCGAATTCAAACGCTGCAAACAGTTCTTCACCGAACCCGCCTATGAAACCCTGCCCGATGGCGATGCCACAGTCAGTGCGCTGTTGCAGTCCGACATCCGCTTCAACAACTGGCTGGAACGCAATGTGCGCGCGCACAAAAAGAGCGGCTATCGCATCGTCACGCTGTGCCTGAAAGCCACCGGTGCGGCCCCCGGCGACTTGAGTGCCGAACAAATGGAATTCGTTGCCGACATGGCCGACCGTTACAGCTTCAATGAACTGCGCGTGTCACACGAACAGAACCTGGTGCTGACCGATGTGAAACTCAGTGACCTGCCCGCGCTCTATACCGCGCTGCAACACGAACACTTGGCCACGCCCTATACCGGGCTGCTCAACGACATGATTTGCTGCCCCGGCGGCGACTTCTGCTCACTGGCCAACGCCAAATCGATTCCGATTGCCGAAGCCATCCAGCGCCGCTTCGATGATTTCGCCGTGCAGAAAAACATCGGCGAAATCACCCTCAACATCAGCGGCTGCATGAACGCCTGTGGCCATCACCACGTCGGCAACATCGGCGTGCTGGGTGTCGACAAGAAAGGCGAAGAGTTTTATCAGGTGGCGCTGGGCGGTTCATCCGATCGCCAGGCTGCGCTCGGCAAAGTGCTTGGCCCGGCCTTCGCACAAGATGACATGCCGGATGTGATCGACAAGGTGCTGCAGGTTTATTTGCAGCAGCGTGAAGGCAGCGAACGCTTTATCGACACCTATAACCGTATCGGCATCGAACCGTTCCAGGAGCATGTTTATGCCAAAGCTGATTGATAGTCTCGGCCATTTGATGGAAAACCCTTGGGAGTTGATTGCCAAGGATGCCGCTCTGGAAGTTGTGCAGCAGAGCGCAGCCAAACTGGTGTTGGTGCCGGGCAAGCTGTGGAATGCCGAGAAAGCTGCGCTGCTGAGCACTGGCAAAACTTTTGGGGTGTGGCTCGACAGTAACGAAACTGCCGAGCTGGTAAAAGCTGATCTCGCCACCCTGCCACTGATCGCTCTCAACTTTCCGACCTTTATGGATGGCCGTTCGTATTCGACTGCCGGCGTGTTGCGTCAGCAGCTGGATTACACTGGCGAAATCCGCGCCATCGGTGATGTGCTGCGTGATCAGTTGTTCTTCATGAAACGCTGCGGCTTCAATACTTTCGATCTGAAAGACAGTGTGAAGCTGGAAGATGCACAGAAGGCGTTGCATGATTTCACTGCTACTTATGCGGCTACTGTTGAAGATCCTGTGCCCCTCTTTCGCCGTCGCGCTTAATTCCTTTCTGAACACCAGTTTTGCCGACAAGTGAAACTGGTTGATCGCCCAGCCCGTGGCCGACACAAGGCCCCTGCGACACGCTACAAGTACATCCATGTAAGCTCGGCTCCGGCCATCCATGGCCTCCGACGGTCGCAGAAACCTTGTGTCGGCCACAGGCTTGCAAGATTTTTGCAAGCAATGCCCAAGCTCATACCAACACAATTTTTGACAACGACGTATTGCGTCTGCCTTTCC
>CANCGR010000425.1 GCA_947377625.1 Gammaproteobacteria bacterium
CGACGGGCTCAGCAAAGCCATCAAGACTCCCTACGCTGCCTATGCCACTTACGTGAGTGAAGATGGCTCACTGGCGCAGGTCAACAGCAATATTCTGCAGATGGAAGCCGAGTTCTACAGCACGATACGGCCCAAGCGCATTCCCGGCCCCGATGAGCGGCCAGTGCAGGCCTTGCGCAATCAAGGCGTTGAATATGTGGAAGTGCGTTGCCTTGATTTGAATCCGTTCCTGGCAGTGGGCATCGATGAAGAGACCATGCACTTCCTCAACTGCTTTCTGGTGTATTGCGTGTTGCAGACAAGCCCGCTTTCTTCACCAACCGAATCCGCTGAAATCGACGCCAACCTCAAAAATGTGGTGCGACGCGGGCGTGAACCCGGCCTGCAAGTGCAGCGCGACGGCTATCCTCTCACGCTCACTGCATGGGCCAACGAAATTCTGCAGGGCGTGGCCGGCACTGCAGCGTTGCTTGATCGTGCCCACACCAGTAACGTGCATCAGGCCGCAACCAAAGCACAGCAGGCCAAGGTCGCCAACAGTGATCTGACTCCGTCTGCACGTGTGCTCGAACGCATGCGTGAACTCAAGACTTCCTATTTCCGGTTTGCGATGAACCAGTCACTGGCCAACAGTGATTATTTCCGTGGTCTGAAAATGGCGGACGACAAAGTGGCAGAATTCCAGCGGCAAAGCGAGACCTCCAATCTGGAACGCGAAGCGATTGAAGAGGCCGATAGCATGGACTTTGCGGCTTATCTGCTGCATTTCAACAATAAATAGACACATGCGTTGCGGAGCCAGACGATGAGTACCACTGCCACTTTCCTGAGACCACGTCTGGTCAATCTCTACATCTTCGCGTTTTGTGCGGCGATGATCGGCATTGCGCTCTATATGGAACAAGCCTTGCTGCTTGAGCCTTGCCCGCTGTGTATCATGCAGCGCGTGTTCTTCATCGCTACCGGCCTGGTTGCGTTGGCCGGCGCCATCCACAACCCTGCCGCACGTGGCAAAACGGTTTATGGGGTGCTGTCGGCACTGATGGCAGTCATCG
This sequence comes from Gammaproteobacteria bacterium, assembly GCA_947377625.1. Lineage (GTDB taxonomy): Bacteria > Pseudomonadota > Gammaproteobacteria > Pseudomonadales > Pseudohongiellaceae > CAILUG01. The sequence continues at coordinate 1,056 of CANCGR010000425.1, forward strand.
GCAGCGGCTTTGCCATCCAGCAAATCCATTTACAAATGCTGCCTGCCGACAAAGTGCCGGTGTGCGAACCCAGCCTCAGCTATATGTGGGAAGCCGAATTCCCGATGAAACGCATTTTGAAGGCTCTGTTTTACGGCGATGGCAGCTGCGCCGAAATCACCTGGCGCGACCCGCTCTTCAACTTCTTCACGATTCCGCAACTGGCCTTGTTGGGTTTTGCGATGCTGGCTGCTGCTTGTGTGTGGCAGGCTCTTCGCAAGAATTGAGTTGCTGTACGATGGCTGTTAACGCGGCCCCACTCAGCAGCAGGGGAATTCCACATGGCAAAACGCGTTCTGCTCCTGCAAGGGCATCCTGATTCAAGCTCTCCGCATCTGTGCCATGCACTGGCAGCGGCCTATCTCGACGGCGCCCGTGCCGCCGGCCATGAAGTGCACCAACTCGTAATTGCCGATCTCCCCTTGCCGTGGCTACGCTTCAAAGCTGAATTTGAAAGTGCGTAGGCGCTTCAGTACGCTGAACACAGGCAGGTTCGGCCACTCGTGGCGTGGTTACTGGCGGGGCTGCTTTAACAACTGGTTACTGAAGGCTTTGAGATCTTGCTCGTTCAGGGTTTCTTTTTTAATCAACTGCAGCGCAGCTTCGCGCAACAGCGCCATGTTTTGCTGTAGCAATTCAGTGGCACGCGCAAACGCAGCATCCAGCAACGCCCCAACCGCCAACGAGATTTTCTGCGCCATCTCCGGGCCTTGCTCCTGATGCACCGGCATCTGGTTATTGTCGAGAAACAGCGGCTGCTGCATTTCCAGCGACTGCAGACCCACCTCCGCCGACATGCCATAACGCAACACCATGGCGCGCGCGATGTCGGTGGCTTTGGCAAGATCGTCAGCAGCGCCGGTGGTGACTTCGGCGAACACCAGTTGTTCGGCAGCGCGGCCGGCCAGCAAAATCGCCATGCGGTCACGCAGCTCCTGGCTGCTGAGCAAGTAGCGATCTTCCGAAGGGCGCTGGATGGTGTAGCCAAGGGCACCGATGCCGCGCGGAATCACTGATACTTTTTGTATCGGCTGGTTTGGATTCAACAACATGCCAACCAAGGCATGTCCCATTTCATGATGGGCCACGATGCTCTTCTCCTGCGGATTGATCAGGCGATTGCGCTTCTCAAGGCCGGCGACAATTCTTTCGATTGCGCTGACGAAATCATCAAGCGTCACCTTCCCGGCATTACGTCGGGTCGCCACAATCGCCGCTTCGTTGACAAGATTGGCGAGATCGGCACCGGTAAAGCCGGTAGTAAGGGCAGCAACAGTGGCAAGCTCGACTGCAGCATCCAACTGTATTTTTTTACTGTGCACGCGCAGGATTTGTTCGCGGCCAATTTTGTCGGGCCGATCCACCAGCACCTGCCGGTCAAAGCGGCCGGCGCGCAACAACGCCGGATCAAGAATTTCCGGGCGGTTGGTGGCCGCCAGAATAATCACGCCCACTGCCGTGTTGAAGCCATCCATCTCAGCCAACAGCTGGTTCAAAGTTTGTTCGCGCTCATCATGACCACCAGCAACCGGCCCCACACCGCGTGCGCGCCCCAGTGCATCCAGCTCGTCGATAAAGATGATCGCAGGCGCTTGCTCCTTGGCCTGCTCGAACAAATCGCGTACACGCGCCGCACCTACACCAACAAACATTTCGATGAATTCAGAGCCGCTGATCGAAAAGAACGGCACTTGTGCTTCGCCCGCCACCGCGCGTGCCAACAAGGTTTTGCCAGTGCCCGGCGGCCCTACCAACAACACCCCTTTCGGAATACGCGCACCCAGCCGGCGAAAATGCTCAGGCTCTTTCAGGAACTGTACTACTTCCACCAATTCCTGCTTGGCTTCATCAACCCCTGCGACATCAGCAAACGACACGCCCGTGCTCTTTTCCACCATCACGCGGGCACGGCTTTTGCCGATGCTCATCAAGCCATTCATCCCTTGTTTATCGGCAAATTTGCGGAACAGGAAGAACCAGGCCAGCACAAATATCAGCGTTGGCGCCACCCACGAAATCACTGAAGACAGGAACGTGTCCTGGACCACACCGGTATATTCCACCTGATGCCTGGCCAGCTTGTCGGCCAGCGCCACTTCCAGCCGTGGCGTGATGAAGCGGCTCTTGCCATCAATGGGCTGCTTGAATTCACCGTGGATGAAGTGCTCATCAACCGCCACTTGTTTGATGCTGCCGTCTTGCAGATAAGTTTCAAACTGGCTGTAGCTGATGTCGGCACGTTGTGAGGCAGGCCCGAACCAGTACTGGAACAGCACGATCGCCCACAACGCAGCCACCAGATAGGCGAAGTTGAATTGATGTTTCTTTTCCATGACTGCCATGCTGGCCCACTGCACCTGAGCTGAAAGATCGTTATCGCATCAGCGATGATTTTGTTCCCAATGTTGTAACCGCATCCGCAGGCTTTCTGCTTCCACCCGCAACTCGTCAAGCTCATCGATCAACTGCAGCACCAGCGGCAACGCAGTCAGATGCAGTTCCAGATCGCGATGCAGACGCCAGGCTTTCTGCAAGCGCAAGCGGCCCTCGCTGTTGAAGCGCCACTCGGG
>CANCGR010000426.1 GCA_947377625.1 Gammaproteobacteria bacterium
CACTTTGTCGGCGTTGCTGCCGCGCAACACTTCAATCAGATGATTCACACCGAAGCGCTGGCCAGTGCGATAGACCGCACTTAATGCCAGCCGCGCTGCCTCCGTGGCATCCCATGTTTGCACCGGCTGTAAACACGCGTCACAGTTGCCGCAGGGCTGCGCCAGTGTTTCGCCAAAGTAACGCAACACTGCTTCACGGCGGCACGTGGTGATTTCACACAGCCCCAACATGGCATTGAGGCGGTGCTGTTCGATGCGTTTGTGTTCTTCACTGCCCTGCGATTCCGCCATCATCTGCCGCAGCTTTATGACGTCTTGCAAACCATAGAGCAACAGCGCATTGGCGCTCTTGCCATCACGACCGGCGCGACCAGTTTCCTGATAATAGGCTTCAATGGTTTTCGGCATGTCGAGATGGGCCACAAAGCGCACATCCGGTTTGTCGATGCCCATGCCGAAGGCAATGGTCGCCACCATCACGATGCTGTCTTCACGCAGAAAGCGCGCCTGGTTTTCGGCGCGTTGATTGGCGCTTAGACCCGCGTGATAAGCCAGCGCTGTGAACCCCTCGCCTTGCAGCCACGCAGCGGTTTCTTCGGTTTTCTGGCGCGACAGGCAATAGACGATGCCGGCGTCGTTGGGATGCTCTTCACGCAAAAAGCGCAGCAGCTGCTGACGCGGATTGTCCTTGAGGGTAATGCGGTAACAAATATTGGGGCGATCAAAGCCGGCGATGAACTGGCGGGCGTCCTGCAACTGCAGACGCTCAATGATTTCCTTGCGGGTGCGCACATCGGCCGTGGCAGTGAGTGCGATGCGTGGCACGCTCGGGAACAGCTCGTGCAATATGCCAAGCTCAAGATAGTCCGCTCGAAAATCGTGCCCCCATTGCGACACGCAGTGCGCTTCATCAATCGCGAACAGTGCCAGTTTTACACTCTGCAACAACGCAATAGTGCGTTCTTGTTTGAGACGCTCAGGCGCCATATACAGCAGATCGAGCTCGCCGCGCTGCATGGCCACTTCAATCGCGCGCACTTGCGAGAAGTCGAGCGTGGAATTGAGAAAGGCGGCATTGACGCCAGCTTCATGCAGTGCCGACACCTGATCCTGCATCAGAGCAATCAACGGCGAAATCACCACGCCGCAGCCGGGGCGCACCAGCGCAGGAATCTGGTAGCACAGCGATTTGCCGCCGCCGGTTGGCATCAGCACCATGGCATCGCCACCTTCAATGAGGGTGTCGATGATGTCAGCTTGCGGGGGGCGGAAACTGCTGTAGCCAAAAACTTTATGGAGGATGTCGAGCGCTTTGTTCATACGCTGCACTATAGTCAGGAACGGCGATGCCGCAAGTTTATTTTGGCCGGCTTGGGAGGTCAGTCAAGGGGTAGGGAAATTCCCGTTTTTTGCTGCCACAATTACCCCATGACTACCAAAACCCGCGGGCGACCGCCGCATGGCGATGTGCTGACCCCTGCCGAATGGCGGGTGCTGCATGCTGCGCAACATGGCCTCAGCAACCAGGCCATAGCCGAGCGCATGAGTGTCAGCGTCGACGCTATCAAATATCACTTGCGCAACATTCTCGGCAAACTGAACCTGCCGGACAAACGCACACTGCAGCGCACCTTGATTAAGTCCCGCCAATCACCTCTTACACAGTCACTGGAGACCTCTGCGATGACCACTTCAACTTTCGGCGCGATAGGCCAGATTTCACGCACCGTCGGCAACTGCGAACAGTCACGCAACTGGTTCGAGCTGGTGCTGGAACTGCCGCATTTGTACACCTTCGGCACCATGAGTTTCTTCAACTGCAATGGTACGCGTTTGATGTTGTCGCAGAAGGAGAAGGTAAATCCCGATGAATCAATTCTGTACTTCAAGGTAGCCGACATCATCGCTACTTATGAGCAACTAAAGAACAAAGGTGTGGAATTCATTGCTGTGCCACACAAGATTCATCAGCACGAGGATGGCACGCAGGAATGGATGGCTTTCTTTAAAGATCCTGACGGGCGGCCGTTGGCGATGATGGCTCAGAGAAAAGACTAAGGGTGGTACTGGAAAGTCTGGCACTATTCTGCATCGAAGCCCGGCGCGGGGCGAAGCAGGGGTGGCATACCCGCTCGCCCTCCTGCTTGAAAAAAACGGCGCTCGGGGAACTCGCCGCTGCGCGGCTCAGACACCCCCTCGCTTCATCCGGTTTTTCCTGCGCAGGGAAAGCGGCTCGACGGGTACGCCACCCCTGCCTCGCCCCAAGCCTTCCAGATACAGTTAGAGTCCGATCAAAACATGACTGAAAATTTTACTTATCACTGCCAACAAGGTGGTGAAAATGCGTTAGCAGTAATGGCTGCCCTTAGTGGCTTGCCCAAGATGCGTTTAAAAGATGCAATGGCCAAAGGCGCGGTGTGGCTAAAACGTGAGGGTAAAGGCAACAAGCGCGTACGTCGCGCCACGCTGGAACTGCAAATTGGTGACGAGCTTTCGCTGCACTACAACTCCGAAATCCTCGCGCTGACGCCGCCGGCGCCGCAGTTGATCGCTGATGAAAAACAATACAGTGTCTGGAACAAACCGGCAGGCTTGCTGTCGCAGGGCACATTGGAAGGCGATCACTGCTCACTGCTGCGCATCGCCGAACAACAACTGCAACGGGAAGCCTTTCTGGTGCACAGGCTGGATCGTGAAGCAGAAGGCTTGATGCTGATTGCGCATACCGGCAGAGCAGCAGCGGCCTTGTCAGCGCTGTTTGCACAGGAAGCCAAACAGGGAATACGCAAAATTTACCGGGTGGAAGTGCGTGGCAAGGTGGAAGCGCAAGGCGAAATCCCTGCGCCGCTTGATGGCAAGGCGGCACTGACGCGTTACCAGTTACTCGAATATTTGCCAGAGCGCGACAGCTCGTTGGTGGAAGTGGAACTGGTCACCGGCCGCAAACACCAGATACGCCGGCACTTTGCCGGAATTGGTCATGCGGTGCTGGGCGACCCGCAATATGGCGCCGACAACAAAGACTCGCGTGGCTTGCAGTTGCGGGCGGTAGCGCTCGATTTCCATTGTCCACTTGTCAAACGGCAGCAGAGCTATTGCTTGCTCTGATACACGCCAAAATGGATAAAGGGTGACGACGCTTTTACTCCGCGCTTCACATCGGGTGGCACCTTGTGTTTCACCGGCGGCAGGCTCTTCAGGTAGGCCGCGATGGCGGTGGCGTCTTCGAGGTGGAGGTGCGCGTAACCCGGCCACGGCATCACCGGCAGGGTCTGGCCGCTGTGCTTGCTTATGCCGGTCTGGATCATTTTGACTATGTCCTGCACGCTCCAGCTGCCGATGCCGGTTTCGATGTCAGGTGTGATATTGGCCGGGTAGACGATGCCCGGATTACGATCCACCAGCGGATTCGACCAGGCAATACCGGTATCTGATCCTGCCAGTAATTGCTGCAGGTCAGGAGCGCCAATCAGCGCACCATTGGTATGGCAACTGCCACATCCGAGCAAACCCACCATGTACTGCCCGCGTACCACTTGTTCGCTAGTGAAATTGCCATTACTCATTGCAGCAGGGGTCGGCAAATCAGTAGCAGGATTGAGCTGCCTGTAATCATCAAGCGGATTGTAGGTGGTGGAGGTGGAGCACGCAT
>CANCGR010000427.1 GCA_947377625.1 Gammaproteobacteria bacterium
CGGCCCAAGGCCAGAATTCTGGTGAAACAGCCTACCATCTGTCCCACCTGGATGGGCGACAAAAACGCAATGTTCTCAATTGCTACAGTAGCAACCTTGCCATTGGTTTCGCGGGTGCAGGCGAGATTGCCGGCCATATCCATGTGCCCGGCCAACCAGCCACCGTGAATCATTCCGTGCTGATTGGTGTCGCAAGGCAAGGCGACAGTCTGCAGTGCATGCCAACCGCTGGGCCTTGGGTCCAGATCAGCTTCTTGTTCGGTGCGCATCATTTCTCCAATCGGGTGCGGGGCATGAAGCTGCACTGCAATCAGAGTTGCTCGTAACCGGGCAGCAGCTGGAATTGCAGAATTTTTGGATCAACGAGCTTCAGCACCACGTTGGCAAAGACCTGATCTACGATGCGCACAGTAGGAATGGTCAATAACTGTCCGTCATAAGTGGCAGCAATACGTCCGTTTTCATTGAGCTGAATGATGCGGGTCGTATCAACATCAAACCGTGCTACACCATCCGCATTAAGGCCGAGGGTAATTTCATCAGGGGTATAAACATGGCTGTTGAGAATAATCATGTAGAGCCTGCCGCCAACCCGCACGGGAAAACGTGCGCCATAGTTTGACGAATAGAGATAACCATAAGCAGTCATTGCGACAATGTTGTCGAGCGGCCCCTTGACGACATTGGAAATCGGAATTTCGCGCTGAGTCTCAAAAACACGATTAATCGTGATGAAATCATCGGTTTGAAAAGGGGTATCGGTTTTAATCAAGGGAATGGCGGCAAACGTAGATCCCAGCGTTGCCGTCTGATCGGTAGGAGTGACGGCAGCAATGCTATCGAGCGTAGAAAGCTGAGTGGCGATTACTTCGCCAAATGGCGAGAAAGCGCCACTACTGGCGGTGCTGGTGGAGGCGTTATTCAGCGTTGTCGTGTTGTCTACCTCATTGAAAAACCATTGGCTGGTAGCACTGTTGGGAGCGCTGGTCATGGCCATAGCGATGGTGCCACGCGTATTGTTATGCAAAGACTCGTTCGCAATAGCGGGCGAGGTGGGGATAGCAACCATTGCACCATTCACAAACTTGAATCCACCGCCCTGTACAACGAAATTCGTGACTGAACGATGAATGACAGTGTTGTCATAAGCGCCAGACCTCACATAGCTAAGGAAGTTGGCAACTGTTATGGGGGTATCGGTATACAACTTGATACACAGTTCACCCTTGTTTGTATCCATGCAAACCACATCGGCAATCGTTGAGGTTGGTTGCGGAGGAAAATTAAGACCATATTGATCAAAGTCAGCTTCAGTGCCTGCATAGCGATAAATCCGTTTTACCTGCACCACATCATCAGCGGTGATCTGGTTGTCGAGTTGCAGCATTGGAGCCTGGTTCAGGAAACTGGCGTTGATTGCGTACACCGACAGCTTGGAAAGACGATCTACCACTGCCTTGCCATCGCCAATAACTTCGGCAAACACAGCGCCACTGTTGGCTTTTGAAAATGCTGCACTGTTGTCTGCGACGTTTATGCGCCAACCACTGGTAGCGCTGTCAGGCTGGCCATTTTGGGTCACCATCGCAACGGTGTAGGGAGCATTGGCCAATTTGAATTCGTTGGGAACGCTACCACCAGTAACTACCGGCGTTGCATCAAGCGAGGCCTGCCACATGCCACCCACCATATAACTACCGCGCACGCTCTGATTAATAAACGTATTGGTATAAGCGGAGTTATCGACATAGCGCAGGAAATTGCCCGTTGCCATAGGCGCATCGGCTTCCTTGAGCTTCATGCAAAAAGTATCGAGATTGGTTTCTACACAAACAATGGTCTGAGCCATCATCGCCTGACTGAACAGGCTGGCGAGCAAGCCCATCAGCAGGGCCGGGCAAAACTTTCTGGTCATGGAGTTCACTTCTAAACGGTCTGATCGCGAAGGGGGCAAGGAGGCACATCACCCCCTCAAAACGACCGGCAGAATACCATAACTGTCCAGTGACAGGCTTTAGCCAAGCTTAATGGAAAAGCCTGCGCCAGCAGGCTGGCAGTGGGCGGGACACCATAAACAGCCGCTTTTGCCATTCCCACAGACCGCTACCAGCCCATGTGGCGGAATCTTCTTGATGAATCTTTAACCTTGTCTTTACCAAGTCCGGCAAAAATTTACCTGTCGTGAATGTCGGCTTAATTGGGGCTTTATTAACGCTCACTACCATGCCGCCAATTAAATAAAGCCGAGGACACCCACCCATGAAGAACTCTTTACGCATTGCAGTTTCACTTGCCGTTGCAGGCTATCTTTCTGGAGCCCAGTTTGCTTTTGCGGACGACGATGCTGCAAGCACCGACAAATCCGGCATTGAAGTTATCGAGGTCACGGTATCGGCTCTGAAGCGCGAGACCAATCTGCAAGATACGCCGATCTCAATCAGTGTCATGAACAACGAGGAGATGGAAAAGCGCCACATTCTCAGTTTGAATAACCTGGCTGACGGTTCTATCCCGTCGCTGCGCATCGCGACGTTCGAAGCGCGCCAATCAGCGCTTACCATCGGTATGCGCGGCATCGTTCCGTTGGATGCCAACCAACCAGCACGTGAACAGGGCGTCGGTATCTATATCGACGGCGTTTACCTTGGCCGCCAGCACGGCCTTAACTCGCAGCTGCTCGACACCCAAAGGATTGAAGTGTTAAAGGGCCCGCAAGGCACCCTGTTTGGCCGTAACACCGAAGGCGGTGCAGTCAACATCATCAGCCGAACACCCACTGGCGAGTTTGAAGGACGCATCAACACCAGCATTGGCAACTACGGCAGCTATAGCCAGACTATGCACGTCGATTTCCCGGAAATCGCCAACGTATCCTTCAAACTCGACGGCGCTCTTCAACACCAGAATGCAACCGTAGCCAACCCCTTGCCAGGCAACGTGGGCTGGAACTATTCCCACAAGTACGGCGGCAAAATTTCAGCTCGCTGGAAAGCCGCTGACGACGTTACTGTTGATTTCAGCTACGACAACGGCCACGACGAAAACACCCCGTTCTACAGTCAGCTGATCAACTACAATCCAAGAGGTTTGACTGTATTGCCTCTGTCCCAAGCTGCCGGCTCCATTCCGGCAGGTACCATCAGGGCGTTGCCATCGTTGGTGAAAGTGTCAGCCCAGCGCCAGGATATCGCTGACATTGGCGTGCCGCAGCAACCAAGCATGGACAAGACCAAGGGCGGCATGATGAATATCAGCTGGAAATTGGACAATGTCGATTTGCGTTCGATCACTTCCTACCGCACCGTCAGTGATGACCAGTGGGACAACTCAGGCGGCGCGCACCGCACCCCGGTTTACGTCACCAATGGCAACTTCAGCCGTTACAGCCTGTCACAAATGCAGCAACACCAGTTCAGTCAGGAATTCCAGGCTGTCGGCAACTGGGACAACATTGACTACATAGGCGGGCTTTACTATTTCACAGAAGGTGCAGGGGACGCTGCCGCGACACCTAACACCAACAAATGGAACGCCGATGGCACGGGCTATACGATCCTTGATCCAACCCCGACACTCCCAGGATTCCGTTCAATTGACCGTGCCAGCCGCGCCTATGCGAAAAGCTTTGCTGTTTATGGCCAGTTCACC
>CANCGR010000428.1 GCA_947377625.1 Gammaproteobacteria bacterium
GGCACCGCGATTGCCAAAGCCGGCGATCTGGAAACGCTGTCGGCGCCCATCGTGCTGAAGGATCAGAGCGGGCCGCTTACACTCACCATCAACAGCATCGTGCCGTGAGGGCCGCTTGGCCTTCGCCGCGCTGACTGCTGCCTTTCGCAATCGCAACTACGCTATTTATACAGGCGGCAATTGCCTGTCGCTGCTGGGCTTCTGGATGCAGCGGCTGGCGGTCAGCTGGCTGACGTGGGAATTGTCGCACTCGGAATTCTGGGTAGGGGCGGTGGCCTTCGCCGAAATTGTGCCGCTCATCATCGTCGGCCCACTGTTTGGTGTGTGGGCTGATCGTTTCGACCGTCGCCATCTGGCCATGTGGATACAAGTGCTGATGCTGGTGCAAGCCGTGGCCTTGTTTCTGATGCTGGAGCTGGGCTGGGTTTCCATCGGCTGGTTGTTTGCACTGACCTTGCTGGAAGGCAGCTTGCAGGCGGCCTATCAACCGGTGAGGCTGTCGCTGATTCCCAATCTGGTAGCCAAGTCTGATCTGGTCGCGGCGGCGGCTTTCACGGCTGTAATCTTCAACGTGGCGCGTTTTCTCGGGCCGGCGATTGCCGGTGTTGTTATTGTTTGGTCGAGTCCGGCGTGGGCGATTCTGTTCAACGGCTTCAGCTATTTGTTCATCATCACCGCGTGGTGGTTTGTCGATGTCGATATTTCCACGCAGGTGCGCTCAAGCCCGGCTACGCTTACGCAGGCACTGGTCGATGGCTTCCGCTATGTGCAGCGGGAACCGGCGCTGACCTTGATCTTTGCGTTGCTGATGCTGCTGGCGCTGTTTGCGCGGCCGGTGACCTACATGCTTTCCGCGTTTGTGGGTGCGGTCTATCAAGGCGGGCCGCAAACGCTGGCGCTGTTTACTTCGGCAGTCGGGGCTGGCGCTGTGCTGGCCGGGCTGCAGCTCTCAATACGCGGCACAACCGGCGGGCTTATCAGGGCCATGCTGTGGAATTCATTGTGGACCTTGCTCAGCATGCTGGGTTTTGCGCTCACCACTGATGAAGCTCTGGCCACCGCGTTGCTGTTTGTGTTCGGTTATTCCGTCACCATCTGCGCAGTGGCCGGCCAGACGCTGGTGCAGAACAGCATCGATGACGCCATGCGCGGACGCGTACTCAGCTTGTGGGTCGCCGCCACGCGTGGTCCTCCCGCGTTGGGAGTTTTGGTGCTGGGCTGGCTGGGTTCACGCTATGGGCTGCAATGGCCCTTCGCGGTTTCCGCATTGCTTTGCCTGCTGGGCCTGATCTGGCTGGCCCGCAGCCGCAAGACCATGCGTGCTTACTTCGAGCGTGATCAGCACTAGCGCCAGAAATCCTTCAAGTCGGTACAGATCCGGTCGTTAATGGCTTACATGCACAGGGATGTGGGGTGAGCACAAAACCAACCCCGGATAGCAAGGGCAGACTGACTGCTGTTTTCAACTGGGGCCAAGACTTGCCGATTCATGTTCGGATCGTCAGTGATTTCCAGGGGAAAACAACAATGAGTATCTATCAAAACCCGGTGTCCTTGGCAGTACAGGCGCTTAACTTCAAAGGCACCCGCAGGGTCGCCAAGCTGGAGAATGACTACGCCGAGCTGCGTAGTCAGGTTGATGCGATCTATGCGACACAGGCTGTCGTGCAGTTCAGCCCGGAGGGCCTCATTCTTGAAGCCAACGACCTTTTCCTCAAACTCATGGGTTACAGCCTGGCCGAAATTACCGGCAAGCATCACCGCATGTTTGTGCTGCCAGAGCACGCGCAGACTGAGCAATACGCCAACTTCTGGAAGAAGCTGAATAACGGTGAGGCGCAGCAGGCCGCCTACCAGCGCGTTACCAAAAACGGCAAGGAAATCTGGCTGCGGGCCAGTTACACGCCAGTGCGCGATTCTTCCGGCAAGATTTGCAAGATCGTCAAATACGCTGTCGATATCAGTTTTCAATTGTTGCTGAACTACGATTTTGAAGGACAGGTCAAAGCCATCCGTTCGCATCAGGCCGTTGCCCAATTCGAGAAAGACGGCACCGTGTTGGAAGGCAATGACATATTTCTGAATGCGATGGGTTTCACACAAGATGAGATCAAGGGCAAACACCACCGGCTCTTCATTGACCAGGACACCCAGCGCACGACTGAATACCAGAATTTTTGGGCTCGCCTTGCACAAGGTGAAGCGTTGTATGGCGAATACCGTCATATCAACAAGAGTGGCAAGGAGGTCTGGTTGCAGGCATCGTACACGCCCTTTCTTGATCACCGTGGCCGTGTGCAGAAGATCATGATGTACGGTGTGGATTGCACCACGCAGAAACTCGTCAACACCGATTATCAGGGCCAGATCGAAGGCATCAACGCCAGCCAGGCGGTGATTCAATTTGCAAAAGACGGCACCATTCTCGATGCCAACGCTATTTTTCTGCGCATGCTGGGTTATAGCCTGCAAGAGATCAAAGGCGAGCATCACCGCATCTTCATCAGGGCCGAGTTCCGCGTTACTCCCGCCTATGCGCAATTCTGGGATGCCTTGCGACGTGGTGAGCCGCAGACCGGCGAATACCGGCATATCGCCAAGGGCGGCAATTTTTTGTGGATTCATTCCACCTACGTGCCAATCAAGAACAGTCGTGGCGAAGTGCTGAAGGTGGTGGAGTACTGCACCGACATCACCCAACAAAAAGAAACCCAGCTGGAAATCGCCAGGCTCATTACTGCGGCCAAAGCCGGCCAGTTATCGGAGCGCGCCAATCTTGCCAACACTTCCGGTGACAACCTCAAGTTGCGCGAAGACATCAACCAGATGCTTGATAGCTTCACCAAGCCGTTGCATGAAATCACCAAGGTGATGAAAGAGCTCGCCAACAATAATCTGATGGAAGAAGTCCATGGCTCTTATGAGGGCGAATTGCAGGATTTGAAACAATACGTAAACCAGGCGCTGGAGCAGTTGCGCGAGTCGCTGGGCAAGGTGCGCGATGCTGCGGCAGTCGTGAAGACCAGTGCGCAGGAAATATCCGCTGGCAATTCCGAACTCAGTGCGCGCACCGAATCACAAGCGTCAACGCTGGAAGAAACAGCGGCAGCCATGGAGGAGATGACTGCCACCGTGCAGCAGACTGCTTCCAATGCCAAGCTCGCCAACGACCTGGCCATGACGGCCAAGAGCACCGCTGAGCAAGGCAGTAACGTGGTGAGCAATGCGGTCGCGGCGATGAACGAAATCATCAAGTCGAGCCATAAGATCAGCAACATCATCGAAGTGATTGAATCCATCGCATTCCAGACCAACCTGCTGGCACTCAATGCCTCAGTGGAAGCTGCACGGGCCGGGGATCAAGGGCGTGGTTTTGCAGTGGTGGCTGATGAAGTGCGCAAACTGGCCGGACGTAGTGCCGGCGCCGCCAAGGAGATCAAGGAGTTGATCGATGAAAGTACTCGCAAGGTCAGTGAAGGCTCGGTGCTGGTGAACAATTCCGGCAAGGTACTGGCCGAGATATCGACTGCCAGTGATGAACAAGCCACCGGTCTTGACGAAGTCAGCCGCGCTGTCAGCGAAATGGATACGATGACCCAACAGAACGCCACGCTGGTGGAGCAGAATGCTGCTGCCGGCAGAACG
>CANCGR010000429.1 GCA_947377625.1 Gammaproteobacteria bacterium
CAACCTCTCGGCCTCGCAAGCGGCCACCAACTACATCCTGCAGACCATCACCGATGGTCAGGTGGCACAGGTGCCAGCGTTGTTGCTGTCTACCGCAGCTGCCTTGATCGTGACTCGCGTCAACGACAGCGATGACACGGTGGCAACCGACAATTTCAAACTGTTCGAGAATCCCAAGATCTACTTTATTTCCGGCGGCATGATTGTGGCGATGGGCCTGGTGCCCGGCATGCCCAACCTGATGTTCCTCACACTCGGCGGCGGCTTGGTGGCGGCCGGACGGCAGCTGTGGCTGCGCGAAAGAACCAAGGCCTTGATGCCGGCGCCAGTGACAGCGGCGGAACAAGCGCCTGAGCATAACAAGGAGCTGGAGTGGGACGATGTGCTCAGCACCGACATCATCGGGCTGGAAGTGGGCTATCGCCTGATCTCGCTGGTAGACCAGAAACAGAACGGCGAGCTGCTGGCGCGCATCAAGGGCGTTCGCAAGAAACTGTCGCAAGAGCTTGGCTTCCTCGTGCACTCGGTGCATATCCGCGACAACCTGCTGCTGCCGCCCAACGGCTATCGCATCACCTTGCACGATGTGCCGATCAGCGAAGGCCAGGTGCATCCTGGCAAGGAAATGGCGATCAATCCCGGCCAGGTGTTCGGCGATCTCGACGGCATCGTCGGCAAGGACCCGGCTTTCAGTCTCGACACCGTGTGGATCGACTCCTCGCAGAAAGAAGAAGCGCAAACCAAAGGTTATACCGTGGTCGATTGCAGCACGGTGATCGCCACTCACTTGAGTCACACGCTGAAACTGCATGCCTATGAACTGATCGGCCATGACGAAGTGCAGAAGCTGCTCGACTCATTGGCCAAGACTGCGCCCAAGCTGGTGGAGAGTCTGGTGCCGAAAACGCTGACGCTCGGCCTCGTGCTGAAAGTGATGCAGAACCTGCTGGAAGAAAACGTGCCGATCAAGGACATCCGCTCCATCGCCGAAGCTTTGGCGGCCAAAGCCACCAGTAGTCAAAACCCTGACGAGCTTACTGCCGTTGCCCGCGTCGCACTGGGTCGCACTATTTGCCAAAGCATCGTGGGAATGAATGCTGAAATAAAAGTAATCACACTCGATGCCGAGATGGAACAGTTGTTGCAGGACATGCTCAACAACGCCAGAAAAGGCATGCCGGCGGCACTTGAGCCGGGTCTTGCAGACAGGTTGTTGGCGGATCTGCGCAGCACTGCCGACATGTTGGAGATGAGTGGACAAAGTCCGGTGCTGTTGACCAGCGAAGACTTGCGATTGTGGATGTTCCGTTTCACCCGCAATCCGAATTCATCACTGCGGGTGATGGCCTATCAGGAAGTACCGTCTGGCAAGCAGGTAAAAGTAGTGGCAACGATTGGCAAACTGAAACGCAAGTAAGTCAATGAAACGCAGACGGACCAATGTTCGTCAGGCAGGGTAAACAAATGCACGTGGAAAAATTTGTCAGCAGCGACATGCGCCAGGCCATGAACAAGGTTCGTGCAGCCTTTGGCAACGATGCTGTGATTCTGTCGAGCCGCCGCATCGATGACATGACGGAAATCACCGCAGCGCGTGACTATATACCGGAAGCCGAAGGCATCGGCCTCGCCACCGGCCTTGCCACGCCGGAGCGTTCCGCGAAGGCGGGAGAGATGTCACCTGCACTGCAAGACATGCAAGCCGAACTCAACAAACTGCGCAAACTGTTTGAAGGCGAGCTGGCGCAGCTGGCCTGGCGCGACATGAGCCGCAACCAGCCCAACCGTTTCGCACTGATCAACCGTCTTGAATCGGCCAGCATTGATCGTCAGCTGGCCTCCTTGCTGGTTGACCAGGTGCTGCCTTGTGATGATGTCGAAAGCGGCTGGCGCAAAACGCTTGGTCTGCTCGGCTCTCGCATCAAGGTGTGGGACTTTGATCTGATGAAGACTGGCGGCATCGTGGCGCTGGTCGGTTCCACCGGCGTCGGCAAGACCACCACAGCGGCAAAAATTGCCGCTCGCTTTGCCACCTTGCATGGCCGCAAGAGCGTTGCCTTCATCAGCACCGACTGCAACAAGGTGGGCGGGCAAGAACAACTGGTATCGTTTGGCGGCATCCTTGGCATCCCGGTACAGTTCGTCAGCAACCAGGAAGAAATGCAGCGCACGCTCGACTCTCTCTCTGGTCGCCAGCTGATCGTGGTCGACACCGCCGGCATGAGCCAGCGCGACAAAGGCCTGGCTGAACAAATGACGATGCTGACCAATCCCGACAATCACATCAAACCGCTGCTGGTGTTGCCGGCTACTGCGCGCGTCAGCATTCTCGATGAAATCATTGCCAGCTACAGCCAGTTCCATCCGGTGGCCGCTGTGCTTACCAAGCTGGATGAATGCGACTGTATCGGACCGGTGCTCTCCAGTGTGATCCGCCACAAAATGCCGTTGGCGTATTCAACCCATGGCCAGAAAGTTCCTGACGACTTCCAGCCGGTGATTGCGCAGGCACTGCTGGCCGAAATCATTCGCACCTACAAACAAGCGCAACACAAGGCCAACAAGCAGGAAAGCCCCGGTTCCGCCTCTGTCACTTTAATGAGCTGAAGAAAATGAGCGTCACGCGCATTCACAAAGCAATTACGCAGGTCATTGAGCCGCCTGGCCGGGGTGCCCGCGTCGTTGCGGTTTCCAGCGGCAAGGGCGGTGTCGGTAAATCCACGATCACCGTCAATCTGGCGGTGGCATTGGCGGGCCTAAAAAAATCGGTGATGGTGCTGGATGCCGATCTTGGTCTTGCCAACATCGATGTCATGCTGGGCCTGCGCCCGAAATATGATCTTTACCATGTCATCACCGGCCAGCGCACGCTGGAAGAAATCATCATCACCGGGCCGCATGGCATCAGCATTGTGCCTGCCACTTCCGGCGTCAGCCGCATGACTGAACTGGCCTGCACTGAACATGCAGGGCTTATTCATGCTTTCGATGCATTGAACCGCGCCGTGGATGTGCTGCTGATTGATACAGCCGCTGGCATAGCCGACAGCGTGGTGGTGTTCTGCAAGGCCGCGCAGGAAGTGGTGGTGGTGGTGTGCGATGAACCGGCGTCCATCACCGATGCCTATGCCTTGATCAAAGTGCTGAACCAGGATCACAAGGTCAAGCGTTTCCAGGTGCTGTGCAACATGGTGCAGAACTCTCATCACGGCCGTCAGCTTTATTCCAAACTGGCACGGGTGGCCGATACCTATCTTGATGTGTCGCTGGGCTATCTCGGCTGCATACAGCAGGACGACAAGGTCAAACAGTCAGTCAAGCAGCAGAAAAGCGTGGTGGATCTGTTTCCGCACAGTGCATCTGCGATCGGTTTCCGCTCGTTGGCGGATTCACTATTGGCATTACCGGAACCGGCCAGCAGCGGGTTTCTCGAATTTTTTGCAGGACAAGGGTTTCAATCCAGAGCGGCGGTGGGGGGCGTATGATGATGAGCAACAATACGGCGATTGATTACGGCAAGAAACAATACAGCAATCCCAACCATCTGTTTGAGGAGAACCTGGCGTTGGTGAAATCCATCGCCCAGCACATCTGTGTGCGGCTGCCGCCAGGGCAGACCATAGATGACCTGATCCAGGTGGG
>CANCGR010000430.1 GCA_947377625.1 Gammaproteobacteria bacterium
TTATACGCGGACAGTGCGCCCGTAAAGTTGATTTTTACGGGTATTTGACCTGTCGACAAGAGATCGAAAATACTCCACAACGTCACGCTTAGACAACTAAACAGCCCTTCGTTATGGGTAAGGAACAACTCTTTGCGTTCCGGATCAAAAATCCCAAAATCCAGCCGGGTCGCTCTCTTCCAGGCAGAATCGCTGAAAAACGGTCTCATGGCCTCTACTTCCGGGTCTGGACCTGGAAGCCTTCTCACCACCAGTTCAAAACCAAAAAGGCGACTCAAGGTGAAGTTGACAATTCGCTTTATCGCCCGCGCCGGATTGGTGCGGGTGGCATTTTTTACAAGCATCTCGGTCACGCCCCTTGCTGTTCGAGAAGATCATACCCGGCTCCGGTAGCACGATGCATCCGTTATGGCAGATTTCCGGGATGCAGACAGGATGGCTGGACACGCAGTCAGAAAATCAGAAATTGTCCGGTTGCCAGCTTATCGCGAACGATGCTCGCTTTTTCATCGACACTCTGTCGACACCAGCACACCAATCACTACGTCGTTTTGCTTGGCCACCTCCGGCAAGGTAAGACGCAATAAAGTTCTTTCTGATCTCCACATAGAAATCATCGCTCAGCAAATGCACAGCAGACCACTTATCAGTATCGGCCCGCAGTCAGGCTATCGTGGTTTTGCGGGAAATCGTGAATTGACCAGCGCACCCCAAGGTATTGGCCTCTTGCAGAATATTTTTTTTTGAAAAATTTCAAGGCACTCTCACTTCATAACCCTTGGCTTGCAGTTGTGCAAGCAATCCCGTTTCTGACATCAACTCGCTGATGTCCAACACAGCAAAACTGGTATGGCGCCGGGCCAGCGCCTGCTCCGCTGCAGCCAGCCACTTTTCCTGGATTTGTCTGTTCAAATCCGTGAGCAATGCCCCTTCACTGCTGGCTGTCATCAAGACCAGACAGGGATTTTCTTCGTTGTAACGCAAGGCGATATCGCGAAACTCGTCAATGTTGCCTTTGGCCCACGCGTTAGCCCGGCGTTTCATCGGCTCGAGGTCCACTTCCATGCGGCTCAGCTCCTGGTCGAAGCAGGCGAGCTCCTTTTCAGCGGGCAGACTCTTCATCATGGTTTCCATTCGCTCTGCGAGCTCGCTATATCCCTGCTTCAGCTCGTATTCAACGCCGGTATGGGTGCGCACCAGCTTGCGATTATGGCTGGACAGTTCGTTGATTTTTTCACGAATGGCATTCGACTTGCTCAGCCCTGCTTGCTGCTGAATGTCGGCAGTCATCGTCTGCATCGCATAGAGGGGGCGTAATTCGTCTACTGTCTTATTGTTCGGAAAATAGCGAATTTTGAGTGCGGCAAAGCGCTGGTACAAGCTTGGCGTCAGCGTTTGTTGCAGCGGTCTTTTATCTGGATCGCGGCTCAAACGTTTGAACAACAAGGGGCCGCGCACAAGGTTGATCGGGTTCATCAGCTTGGCTGCACTCAACAGCGAGACAGAAACACCTCGCATCGGCATGTCGAGATATTCCTCAGCCTCTGCCAATACTTTCTCTACACGCGCCGATTCCCACTGCATGTCGGCAGGAATCGGTGCGAACACCGCAAAGATCCACAACACGTTGTCGCCGTTGCTGACCTTCCACAGCGGAGGGCCCGGCAGGCGGCCGGTGACGACGATGACTTCAGGAGTTTCGCTTGCCTGTTCAGGCTGGGCCTTGGCAACCGCACACGCAACCAGCAGCAAACAAGCATGAATGAGTCGAGTGCTAAGCTGCATGGCGCTGCCCTTTCATTGCCTGTCGTTCACACCTGATGCTGTAACCAAAGGCGGCGCCGCATAGCAACAAGTTGGTCAACAAGCGCAACAAGTTGCTTTGGCCATCAGCGAATCCAGGCAACTTGTGCACGTCATAGAAAAGGCCTATGCCGATAGTGCTCTTTTGCACTCTGGCAGCATCGGGTAGCTTGATATCGATTCTGGCTGCACTGCCACTCAGGCTAAGCACTACCAAGCCCGTTATCCAATACCGCCTGGGACAGCGATTGCGAAAGCAGTACCGCGCTACAATCATTCCCAGCAACGGCAACACCACAAATGTTTGCATATCAACACTGAGCTGCACGAGCAAGTCCAGCCACGGCCCTGCGGCTCCCGATGCGGCTTTCACTTGATAAACCACACCGAAAATGCCGAACGCCGATACGATGCACAAGAGCAGATAGACCAAGGCGGGCAACAGTGTCGCCACCAGCAAGGGATGGCGATGCAGCAAGATCGGACGGGTATTGGCAATCACATTTTTCGCCAGCTCGGGCAAGGCACCGAGCTGCTTGGCGGCACAGGCATCAGCGGTGTTTGCATCGTGCCCCAAACTGCGCGCCTGCTGTCGCAAATCATCAAAGTGATCCTGCAACTCCTTCACATGGCGTGAGACCCAGCGATACCCCATGCCGCCGCGCAGCAAAATGTTGCGGTATTTTTCCCACTCTGCGTTATGCATATTGGCCTCCCAGCACTTGAGCAACACCATCACGCACGCGCTGCCACTGCTCACTGAGTTCAGCCAGTCGTTTGCTGCCTTTGGCGGTGAGGGTGTAATAAATGCGACTGCGGCCTTCCGCCATTTTCTCGCGCGCTTTCAGCAATTTGCGCACTTCAAGACTGTGCAGCACTGGATACACCACGCCTTCAGCCAGATCGAAGGTTTCGTTTGACGCAGCCTTGATCGCCCGCACCAGCTGGTAGCCATACATTTCTTCGCGTGCCAACAGGCGTAACACCAAAAGCTCCGGCACGCCGGACATGAACAATGCGTTGGTTTTTGCCATGACAAGCTCCATACCTATTTGTTATAGGTAAGACAGGGGCATGACTGAAAAGTTCAACAGGAGGAAGGAAAATGCAGAAGCGCAGGTCGTGCTGTCAGCGATTTGCAGTGGAGACAAAGGCGATGCGGGGAGAGTCTTAATTTCTTCGCTGCAGCAATATCGTACCCAACAACATGCACAGCAGGATCGGCAACAGCACCATTGGCAAGGGTGGCAAGTGATAAACCAGACTCAGGTTTTGCAACAGCTTCTGCACTATCGTGAAGGTCAACCCCAGGCAGATTGCGCTGAACACCCGCAGCCCTACACTGGCAGAACGCAAGGGGCCGAAGATGAACGAGACCGCTACCATCACCAGCACCGCCGTATTGAGCGGCTGCAAGGCCTTGCGCCAGAACCCGAGGAAATATGGTGCGGAATCCAGCCCCTGTTGCAGGAAGCGCTGTGCAAACCGCCACAGATCACTGATCGCCATATTGGCAGGATCCACCACCAGCACTTGGAACAGATCAGGCGTCAGATCCAGTTCCCAGTCACGGGTTTTAAAAGCTTGACGAGTATTGACGACTTCGGCGTCCTCGTAGGTGAAATTGAATTCATTGCCATTCATCATCTGCCAGTTGTGGCGATTGTCTTTGCCTCCGATCGGCCCCTGATAGATCGCTTGCTCAGCTTCGACTTGATGCACCAGCCGCTGCTGCTCATCGAATTCAAACAGCGTGACGCCATACAAGATGCCCTTGGGTTCATCCACGGTGTCAAATTGCACGAAAGCACCGCCATCGCGCTGCCAATGTCTGTGCG
>CANCGR010000431.1 GCA_947377625.1 Gammaproteobacteria bacterium
ACGATGGACAAAGCAATCGTCGCTTCTACCGGCGCCACCGGCACATGCACGAAGCCCAGCGCAGACAGTGACAGTGAGATTGAATGCGCCAGCGTAAATCCAGTCACTGTCAGCAAGATCCGGCGGGGAGTACGAGCAATCACCAGCAAACCAAATACAAACAACAGATGGTCATAACCCGTGATGATGTGCTCTATGCCGAGCAGCGTATATTCCTTCACCACGCGACCAGGCGTGACTGGCGGCGGCACCGTCCACTTGCCATCAGTGGGCGCCAGCATGGCAGTGATACTGCCGCCATCCAATCGATTCAATTGGTAAAACGTGGCCAGCGAGGGATTGAACAGCGGGTAATGCAGTGAGAACTGTTGGCCCTCAAGGTCGCCAACGCACCGCATGATGTTACCTTTGGTTCCTTGCGCATCTTGTGGCGGTGTACATGTTGTCGGCCATACAACTTCGGGCTGGTTTTCGGCTTCCACGGTCGGCGGCGCTCGCATCGAGAAAGTGTAAACACCGGGCTTAAGCTCATTGATTGTCACTGCGACGGGGCGGGCATCGTGCGCAAAAGCTGTTGCGGATTGCAGCGCAAGCAGGATTAGTGCTGACACCCGCAGCAGTCTTCGTATCACAGCCCAGCAACTCACTGCTTGGGTTCCAGATTAATCTGCACATCATAGCCGGCAACTACTGCCTCTTCGGCTACTTCGCGCTTGCGAGCCAAGGCCTCGTAGCGAAAATCATCGAGCACACGCGCACGGATCTGCTCCAGCGGTGGTGTGGTGACAGCAGTTCTTTGTACCAGCATCACCAAGTGATAGCCGTAACGCGAAGCGAAGGGGCCATACCACTGCACAGTGGATGGAGCACTGCTGTCCAATGCATCCACAAAACCGGCACTGAAGTTGTTGACTACAAAATCACGGGTGCGTTCTATGTAGTTCTGCAGAAACGGAAAGCGATCGCCATATTGACTGGCATCAGCGAAGGTCTTGCCTGCCAGTTTCGGCAGCAATTTCGCAGCCTTGGTCTTCGCCTCGTCCATGCCTCCTTTTTCGGCATCAAGGAAAATGTGGGTGAAGGAATAAACCGGATCAACTTTGTAATCCGCCAGTCTTTGTTGGTAAAAATTGTTGAGTTCTTCATCGCTCGGATTGATGGTATCGGCAGCAGTGTTTTCAATCAGGAACTCGACTTTCTGCACCAGACGTTGCTTGATTATGTAGTCACCTTTCTCAAGCTTCAGACGTAGTGCTTCACGATAGAGTGCTTGTTCACGCACATAGTCCGCGATCAGGGTCTGACGTTCCTGCTCACTCATAGCATCAAGGCGCTGGTTGAAAACATCACTCTCGAAAGCTTTGGCCTGGTACTGCATGTAATCAAGCAGTCTGGCTCTATCCACGACTATCGGACCTTGACTGTCGACAGCAGGCGAACTGTCAGTGCTGACCGGATTGGATTGACGGCCATTGATGACGAACAGCAACGCGCCAATGATGAGAAAGTGCAAAAGGGGCTGGCGGAGAAATCGAAACATGTCTTTCAATATCTGGATTTTTATAAATTTGAAAGCCCATTGGAAATTTTCTGAAAGCAAACCGCAGGGCAAAACAGTAGTTGATCACAAGCGGACAATACTCGCCAGCATGCTGACTTCTGCGCCAAGAGCCTAATCGCGAATGCCGGTTCCTGGAGATTCCGGGATCACGTGGCCAACTATCTGACTTGCAAATGCGCTGTCCACAAAACAAAACACCCGGAATAACCGGGTGTTGTTTACTTCATAAAATGGTCACTAACTCTACCGATAGACAGCCATGGCTGCCGCGACTGCCTGGCCGCTATTAATAGGAGCCTTCATATCCGACAGCACCGCATCAAGCGCCCCCAGACAGCGCAAGACATTGGTCTTGCTGGAACCGTGTCCCATCAACCCAATGCGCCATACCTTGCCTGCAAGCGCTCCCAAACCTGCACCGATTTCAAGATTGAAGTCTTCGAGCAAGCGCGCGCGGACGGCCGACTCTTTTACACCTTCGGGTACCGTAATCGAATTCAGCTGGGGCAATCGGGCCTCTTTGCTCACCACGAATTGCAAACCCATCGCTTCCACACCTGCAGCAAGCGCATTGTGATTCAGCGCATGTCGTGCCCAGGAATTTTCCAGACCTTCCTCTTGCAGGATCACCAGCGCTTCATGTAACCCATACATGTTGTTGACCGGAGCTGTATGGTGATAGGTACGTGAAGCATCACCGTCCCAGTACGCCATCATCAATTGCATATCGAGAAACCAGCTCTGTACTTTGGTTTTCCTGTTCTTGATCACTTCCACCGCTCGCGGGCCGAAACTGATCGGCGACAACCCTGGCGGGCACGACAGGCACTTCTGCGTACCTGAATAAATAGCATCAACTTCCCAACCATCCACATCCAGCTCTACGCCAGCCAGACCGGTAACGCTGTCTACCAATGAAAGGCAGCCAAATTTGTGGGCCAACGAAGTCAACAAGCGCACATCGCTGCAAGCACCTGTAGAAGTCTCTGCATGCACAAAAGCAAGCATCTTGGCGTCCGGATTGGATTGCAGTGCTTCTTCAACCTTGTTCGGATCTACCGCCTCGCCCCACGCATCCTGCACCAGGATGGCAGTGGCGCCGCAGCGTTCGACGTTCTCTTTCATGCGTCCGCCGAACACGCCGTTCTGGCAGACGATTACCTTGTCACCTGGTTCTACCAGATTAACAAAACAGGCTTCCATACCGGCAGAGCCGGGAGCGGAAATTGGGATAGTCGCGCGATTACGGGTTTTGAACGCATACTGAAGGAGCTGCTTGATCTCATCCATCAGCGTTACAAAAGCAGGATCAAGATGGCCTATCGTTGAGGCCCCCATGGCATTGGTAACACGTGGATTCACATCCGACGGTCCCGGCCCCATCAAGGTTCTCAAAGGAGGATGAAAAGATTTGATCATGGTCTACCCAATTACTTTTTGTTTTTCTGATACGGGATGTACGGATTGCCGGATGAAAACACCAAAAAAGAGTCAAAAAAAAAGCCGTTTTCACGGCTTCTTTTTTTGGTTGGTATTATTCACTCGCCGCTGAGTCTTCTGGAGCTGCCGGGCGATCCACCAATTCGATGTACGCCATCGGGGCTTTATCGCCTTTGCGATAACCGCATTTGATAATGCGGGTATAACCGCCAGCTCTGGTCGCAAAGCGCGGACCAAGGTTGGTGAAGAGTTTGCCTACGGCCACTTTGTTGCGGGTGCGATCAAACACCAAACGACGATTGGCCACGCTATCCTCTTTCGCGATCGTAATCAGCGGCTCAGCAAACATCCTCAACTCTTTGGCCTTGGCCAAAGTGGTTTTGATGATCTCATGCTCAACCAGCGATGAAGTCATGTTGCGAAACATGGCATGGCGGTGTGAACTGGTTCGGTTTAATTTACGGCCACTTAAACGATGACGCATGACTGTGCTACCTGAATACTCGTGAAAATATAGTTATCTAACCAAAGTGCTGATGAGGCGCTGCCAATCAAGCGGCGCGATCATCACCTTTCAAACTTGCTGGTGGCCAGTTTTCCAGCCGCAG
>CANCGR010000432.1 GCA_947377625.1 Gammaproteobacteria bacterium
CAGGCGAAAGTTCTGGCGACATTCTTGGAGCAGGGCTGATGCAGGCGCTGCTCGCGGTTAATCCTGATTTTGTATTCGAAGGCATCGGCGGGCCGCTGATGGCAGCGCAGGGTTTGCAGTCACAAGTACCGATGGAACGCTTGTCGGTGATGGGTCTGGTGGAGCCACTGAAACGTCTGCCCGAACTGTTGCGCATACGCCGTAATGTAGTTCGTCATTTCACCAATAATCCTCCCGCTGTATTCATCGGCATTGATTCGCCTGATTTCAATCTTGGCGTTGAATTGAAACTGCGCGCTGCCGGTATCAAGACTGTGCACTATGTCAGTCCATCGGTATGGGCCTGGCGTCAACGTCGCATTCACAAAATTGGCAAAGCTGCAGATCTCGTACTGACACTGTTTCCGTTTGAAGCGGATTTTTATCGCCAGCACCAGATACCTGTGTGTTTTGTCGGGCACCCGTTGGCTGACCTGATTCCGCTGCAGCCAGACAAGATCGGCGCTCGCACTCAATTGCAACTCAGTAATAACAGCAAAGTATTGGCCTTGCTGCCGGGCAGTCGTGCCGGTGAAGTGAGCAAACTGGGGCAGGTGTTTTTGCAGGCCGCCGCGTTGCTGGTGGCGCATGACAACAGTCTGCAAGTGGTGCTGCCTTGCGCTACTCCCTTGTGCCGCGCATTGCTGGAGCAGATGCCTGCGTACCAAAGCTTGCTTGCCAGCGGCAACTTGCGAGTGCTGGATGGTGCCTCAAGATTGGCGATGCAAGCAGCCGATGGCGTGTTACTGGCTTCAGGCACAGCGACGCTGGAAGCGATGTTGCTGAAGCTGCCAATGCTGGTGTGCTACAAGATGGCGCCGTTGTCATACGCAATCATTTCGCGCTTGTTGAAAGTGCCGTATTTTTCGCTGCCCAACTTGTTGGCCGGAGAAAAACTGGTGGATGAATTGGTGCAGGAGCAAGTGCAGAGCGCTGTGCTGGCGGAAAAAATGCAGACGCTGATGATGGGTGATGACAACAGACGATTGCAGGCGCGTTATCAGTCTATTCATGAGTCATTGCGACGTGAGGCCAGCACGCGTGCGGCTGAAGCCGTTTTGAAACTTCTCTGATGCAACCGCAACTGTTGTTTGCATTTTCCACACAGCCTGCGCAGTTGGTGGCGGGCGTGGATGAAGTGGGGCGAGGGCCACTGGCAGGCGATGTAGTCGCCGCCGCCGTAATCCTTGATCCGCAGCGGCCGATCAGCGGTCTGGCTGATTCCAAACAATTGTCAGAAGCACAGCGCGAACGACTCTATCCACTCATCATTGCCAATGCGCGCGCATGGGCGGTGGCGCGAGCATCGGTGGCAGAGATTGATCAGCTAAACATTTTGCAGGCTTCGCTGCTGGCCATGTCGAGGGCGGTAATGGCCTTGGCGACGCAGCCGGATTTTGTTTATGTCGATGGCAATCGCTGTCCCAAGTGGGGTTATGCGAGTGAAGCGGTTGTCAAAGGCGACAGCCGCATTGCCGAAATTGCTGCCGCGTCCATCATTGCCAAAGTCACGCGCGATCGTGAGCTGGTGGAGCTGGATGCTGTCTATCCAGGTTACGGTCTGGCACGTCACAAAGGCTATCCCACCAAGGAGCATATTCTCGCGCTGCACCAGCTCGGGGTGACGCCCATCCACCGACGCAGTTTTGCGCCGGTAGCGCAAGCATTGGCTGCAGAAAAACGCCCGCAATAACGACAAGGTTGGCTTGCTTCTGACCAAGGCTGCAGGTACTTTGTTTGCCTGATTTATCCACTTTTCCGCAGACATAATCCGGAATTCCATGAGCAGCAAACCCGGCTTTGTCCACCTCAGACTCCACTCGGAATATTCGGTTGTGGACAGTCTGATCCGCATCAAACCGCTGGCCGCTCGCGTAGCCGAATTGCACATGCCGGCAGTGGCTATCACCGACCAGGTCAATCTCTACGCCTTGATCAAGTTCTACATCGCTGCCAACAGCAAGGGCGTCAAGCCTGTATGCGGCTGTGATCTGTTTATCGTGGAAGACGACAACCCGGACCAACTGTCAGTACTGGTGCTGTTGGTCAAAAATCTCAAGGGTTATCGCAATCTGGTGCAACTGATTTCGCGTGCGCATCTGGAAGGCCAGACGCGCGGCAACATCACGGTGCGCCGCAGCTGGTTGCAGGGCAATACCGAAGGCCTTATCGCCTTGTCAGGGGCTGGCAAGGGTGATGTCGGGCAGGCCTTGCTCGCCAATGACCTGCCGCAGGCAACGCAGCTGTTGCAGGGCTGGCTGCAGTTGTTTCCCGATAACTTTTATCTGGAACTGCACCGCACCGGCCGCCCCGGTGATTCCGAACATGTCACCCGTGCGGTAGAGCTGGCGCTGGCCACCGGCACGCCGGTGGTGGCCACCAACGATGTGCGTTTCCTCCGGCAGCAGGATTTTGAAGCCCACGAAATCCGTGTCTGCATCAATGAGCGCCGCACCATTGATGATCCGCGCCGCCCGCGCACTTACTCCGAACAACAGTATTTGCGTAGCCCGGAAGAAATGCAGGAGCTGTTCAGCGATTTGCCGGAAGCACTGGAGAACTCGGTGGAGATCGCCAAACGCTGCAATCTTGAGATGCAGCTGGGCAAGCCGTTCCTGCCCAACTATCCGGTGCCGCCTGGCCTGACGCTAGCGGATTTTTTCCGTCTGGAATGCACCAAAGGTCTGGAGCTGCGCTTGCAGAAACTCTATGACACCAGTCGCGCCGATTTCGCACAGACCAAACAGCGTTACCTGGACCGGCTTGAATTCGAACTTGGCATCATCAACCAGATGGGTTTTGCCGGTTACTTCCTGATCGTGATGGAGTTCATCCAGTGGTCGCGTGACAACGATATTCCGGTGGGGCCGGGCAGGGGTTCAGGTGCCGGCTCACTGGTGGCATATTCACTGCGCATCACTGATCTTGATCCGCTTGCCTACGACCTGCTGTTCGAACGCGTCCTCAATCCCGAGCGTGTGTCGATGCCGGACTTCGACGTCGATTTCTGCATGGATGGCCGTGACCGTGTAATCGAGCATGTGGCAGATCTCTATGGGCACGATGCGGTGTCGCAGATCATCACCTTCGGCACCATGGCGGCGAAGGCGGTGATTCGCGATGTTGGCAGGGTGCAAGGCAAGCCTTATTCCTTGGCTGACAAACTGTCGAAGCTGATTCCGTTTGAAGTTGGCATCACGCTGGAAAAAGCGCGCAAGGATGAACCGCTGCTGGTCGAATTCCTCGCTGCCGATGCTGACGCGCAGGAAATCATGGAAATGGCCGAGCAGCTGGAAGGCCTGGTTCGCAATGTCGGCAAGCATGCCGGTGGTGTGGTCATTGCGCCCACCAAACTCACCGATTTCACGCCGCTGTACTGTGACGAAAGCGGTGGCAACCTGGTGACCCAGTTCGACAAGAACGATGTCGAGAGTGCGGGGCTGGTCAAATTCGACTTTCTTGGCTTGCGCACGCTGACCATCATCGACTGGGCGGTGCGGATGATTGCCGAATCCCATCCTGACCAGCCGCGCGTGGATATTTCCACGTTGCCGCTCAACGATCCCCG
>CANCGR010000433.1 GCA_947377625.1 Gammaproteobacteria bacterium
CTGATTCATTCGCTGGCGGTCACCGAAAAACGCGGCGTGTTCAAGAGCTGGACCGTACTGCTGGCGATTTCGGCATTTTCATTGAGCATGCTCGGCGCCTTTATCGTGCGCTCCGGCGTAATCACTTCTGTACATGCCTTTGCCACCGATCCTGAGCGCGGCATGGTGTTGCTGGCCTTGTTGCTGGTGATTATCGGCGCTTCGTTGTGTCTGTATGCGATACGTGCGCCGGTAGTGAAGGGCAGCGCCAGCTATGCGGCCAATTCACGCGAAGTATTTCTGCTGATCAACAACATCCTGCTGGTGGTGGCCACCGCGATGATTCTGCTTGGCACCTTGTTCCCGTTGATCCATGAAGCCATCTACGGCGAAGCCAACCGCATGTCGGTAGGGCCGCCGTACTACAACACCATCTTCATCCCGCTGATGGCGCTGCTTGCTTTCGTACTGGGTGTGGCGACATTTTCGCGCTGGAAAAAAACCTCGCTGGAGCATCTGAAGAACAATCTCAAGCTGGTGCTGCTTGCCAGCGTGGTGCTCGGCGTTGTGTTGCCGTTGCTGGTCACCAGCAGCATCAATCCTGCGATCATGCTGGCGGTTGGCCTGGTGCTGTGGATTGTGTTCGGCATTCTCAAGGACATCCGCGACAAAACTGCCAACAAGGATTCGCGCCTGGCCGGCTTGATCGGGCTCGGTCGCAGTTACTGCGGCATGCAGCTGTCGCACTTCGGTGTGGCAGTGTTGATCACCGGTGTGTGTCTGACCAGTCATTACAGCATTGAGCAGGATGTGCGCATGAAGCCGGGCGAGAGCATCAGCATCGGTGACTACAGTTTTGAATTCGGCGGCGTGGTGGAGCGCAAAGGCCCCAATTACGACGCTCAGTCCGCCACGATCAATGTCAGCAAGAATGGCCAGCCCTATCGGGTGATGAACCCCGAGAAACGCAAATATCACGCGCGTGGTGATGTGCAGACTGAAGCCGCCATTGACACCGGCTTTTTCCGCGATCTGTTCACGGCACTGGGTGATCCACGTGGTGACGATTCATGGGTAGTACGTTTGCATGTGAAACCGTTTGTGTTCTGGATCTGGCTGGGTGCGTTCCTGATGGCGTCCGGTGGCGTGCTGGCCCTGCTGGATAGACGCTATCGCTACAAACCGGTATTGCTCGCTCAGGCTGCAGTAGGCCCAACACCCGTAGCAGACCCGCTGCAGGCAGTTGCCAAGGTAGCCAACACATGAGTAATCGCGCCAAGCTTTTCATCCCGGCCATATTTTTCGCGGCGATGCTGAGTCTGTTGTTGTACGGACTTTTTCATGATCCCAGCAAGGTGCCCTCGGCGTTGATCAGTCGTTCAATGCCGGCATTTACGCTGCCAAACTTGTTTGACGCTACCGCGTCAGTTACCAATGATCAGCTCAAGGGCGGCATCTTTCTGGTCAACGTGTGGGCCACCTGGTGTGCACCGTGCCATGCTGAACATCCTTATCTGCTGGAGATCAGCGAGCGTGAGAAGGGGCTGACTTTTGTCGGCGTCAACTACAAGGACGATGCACAGACAGCGCGCGAGTTTCTGCAGGAGCGCGGCAATCCGTTCAAGCTCAGTTTTTCCGATCCTGTGGGCGCTTTGGGCATTGAGCTTGGCGTAGCCGGTGCGCCGGAAACTTTTTTGATTGATGCGTCAGGCACCATTCGCTACAAGCATGTCGGCGTGATCGACAACCGTGTGTGGCAAGACATCTTCGTCCCCTTGCTGGCGCAACTGAGGCAATAACATGTTGCGACGTTTCCATGTGTTTGTAATGGCCTTGCTGCTGGCACTGCCCGCGTACGCCGCCATTGAGGAAGTCGAGTTCAACGACGCGCAACAACTGGTGCGTTATAAAGCCTTGATTGCCGAACTGCGCTGCCCGATGTGCCTGAATGCCAATCTGGCCGGCTCGGATGCGCCGATTGCCGCTGATCTGCGCGCTGAAATCCACCGGCAGATTCTGGCCGGCAAAAGTGATGCAGAAATCCTGGACTTTCTGACCACACGCTACGGCGAGTTCATTCTCTACAAGCCACCTTTGCACTGGGCCACGTCGCTGCTGTGGTTCACGCCGCCCTTGCTGCTGCTGCTGGGTTTGGTGGTGGTGCGACGCATGCTGGCAAGTTCCCGCCAACTGGCTGCGGAATCTGAACAGTTAAGCAAGCAAGAACAAGAACAATTGCAGCAATTGCTGCAGCAAGATCAACAAGGTTGAACCAATGACACAATACTGGATTCCGCTTGCATTGCTGACAGTCGTAGCAATGGCGTTTGTACTGGTGCCGCTGTGGCGTTTGCGCAAGCGTGAGTCAGCACTGCAGCTGCATATACGCGAAGAGAAGAACCGCGAAATTTTTGCCGAGCGCCAAAAAGAACTGGAGCAGGAAGTGCGCGATGGCACCATCGCCGCCGAGGATTACCAACGCCTGGTCTCCGAACTGCAGCGCGCGTTCCTGACCGACATGCAAGGTTTACAGGCGCTGCAAGCAGCACCGCCCCGGCGTGTTGCCACGCTGCTGTGGGTGCCACTGGTGCTGGCCTTGTTGATCCCGGTGGCGGCTACTGTGTTGTATCGCTACAAAGGTTCCGCGCCCGATTTGCAGTTGCCAGCCTTGATGAAAGAAGTCGGCGAAGCCCAGGACAAGGACGCGCAGGCAGCCGCGCTCGACAAGCTGGCGACCTTTCTGGCAGAACGCATGCAGCGTCGACCCAAGGATCTGCAGAATGGTTACATGCTCGGCACACTCTATCTGGGTCTGGATCGCCCGAGTGAGGCCATTACCGCGTTCAGGCACATGCTCGACAACATGAAGCCGAATCAGGACCGTGCCACCGTGTTGGGGCAGTTGGCGCAGGCGCAATTCATGCAGGCCAATGGGACGCTGATCGCTGAGGCCCAAAATGCCGGTTCTGAAGGACTCGCGCTCGCTATCTCGGCAGAAACCCAGGCCGCCATGGATGAAGCACTAGCGCTCAATCCCAATGAGCAGTCGGTGATGGGCATCTATGCCGTGCAGGCTTATTTCAAACGCGATTATCTGGCGGCACTCAAATACTGGCGCCGGCAATTGTCGGATCTGCAACCGGGCAGTGCGGATGCGCAGACCTTGCGCCAACGCATTACCGCTATCGAAGCCAATTTGCCGGAAGAATTGAAAGCGGCTGCCCAAGGTGCGCGTCTGTCAGTGGTGATCAATATTGCACCTGAACTTGCCGGCAAAGTGAGCGATGACATGAAGCTGTTTGTTTACGCCAAGGATCCCGCGATGCGGATGCCGATTGTGGCGCAGAATCTGGAAGTGCCGAGTTTCCCGTTCACAATCACGCTCGACAACTCCATGTCGATGACAGGCACGCAGCTGGAATCGGCACCGCAACTGGTGGTAGGTGCGCGGCTGTCGCGTTCGGGCACCGCGATTGCCAAAGCCGGCGATCTGGAAACGCTGTCGGCGCCCATCGTGCTGAAGGATCAGAGCGGGCCGCTTACACTCACCATCAACAGCATCGTGCCGTGAGGGCCGCTTGGCCTTCGCCGCGCTGACTGCTGCCTTTCGCA
>CANCGR010000434.1 GCA_947377625.1 Gammaproteobacteria bacterium
AACGGTTACAGGCAAAATACAAAATGGAGCAGCCGGCTTTTCTGCTGCTGCTGTTGCTGGTAACGGTGTTGTTTCTGTTTCTGCTGCGACCCTTGTATGCGCCAATATTCTGGGCCTGTGCGGTCAGCCTGCTGTTTTATCCAGTGCAAATACGGCTGGCGGAGCGCTGGGGCAACAAACCCAATCTGATTGCTTTTACTACGCTGCTTCTTTGTGTCGTGTTGGTTGTCATCCCGATGATGTTCTTTCTCTCTGCTTTCCTGACGGAAGCCATGAATCTGTATGCCCGCATTGATTCCGGCGAAATCAATGCCAATGCCAATGCCTATGTCGGGCGTCTGGAGCACGCGACCCCCAAAATCGTTCGGCACGTACTAAAGTGGCTCGACATGGATATCGCGACCATAAAGAAAGAAATCACCTCCGGTGCGCTGGCTACCAGCAATATCACTACCAGCAATGTGTTTTCGCTGGGCCAGAGTACTTTCAACTTCCTGCTCAGCGTCGCGCTGATGCTTTACATGACCTTCTTCCTGCTGCGTGACGGCACCCGCCTGATTGATCTGATCATACGGGCAACTCCACTTGGCGACGACCGCGAGCGTTTGCTGTTCTCGAAGATCGCCGAGGTGACGCGTGCCACCATAAAAGGCACGCTGGTAGTATCCACTATGCACGGTGTACTCGGCGGGCTCATCTTCTGGGCGCTGGACATTCCTGCCCCGGTGCTGTGGGGAGTAGCCATGGCCTTGGTATCACTGGTTCCTGCTGTCGGTGCGGCGCTGGTGTGGCTGCCCTTCTCGATCTACCTGTTCAGCGTCGGCGAATTAAAATCCGGCCTGATCCTGCTGATCTACGGCAGCACAGTGATCAGCCTTTCCGACAATATCCTGCGCCCGCTGTTGGTAGGCCGCGCCACCAAGTTGCCCGACTGGCTGGTGTTGGTCTCTACGCTGGGAGGTTTGGTAATGTTTGGTATCAACGGCTTGGTAATAGGGCCAATGATTGCGGCAGTGTTCATTGTGTTCTGGCAGATATTCAGCCGCGACTACCAGGACGAGGACCTCGAACAGGTCACGGTGGAAACAGCGCCCAAGGGCCCGGATGCCATTTAGCCAAACGTTGCCATCACCCGCTGCACTTCGGCTGATTCCACGCCGACCTTGAAACTGGCCAACAGCATCTTCGCCAGCGTCAGCATCGTCTCTGCCTGCTTCATCTGCCCGCTCATCAACATCGCCTTGAACTGCTCTGGCGTGGGCGCGCTCAAGTCCTGCGATGGTGTATCGGGCTTCAACGACAGGAACGACAACAGGCACGCGTAATACATGCGCGTCATCAAGCGCACCAGCACCAGTCTTGAACGCGTTGCCGCATCCGGCTCGGCGCCCAGCCAGGCCCGCAACAACGGCGTTTCCAATTCAGGCGTTGTTGCCAGGTTGTCGGCCATGATGGCGATGTCCACCAGCTTGTCGTTGCGATACGACGCTTCCCAATCGATCAGCCACAACCGTTCACCATCGAACAGGATGTTGCGCTGGTTCGGATCGTTGTGGGTAGAGACATGCGCCGCTGCATCCCACGGGCACACGTTGCGGATGCGACTGAAACCTTCTGCATGCACATCGATCAACCCGGGGGCGTACAGCGTGCGCAAACGACCGATCATGCGATCGATAATGGCGCGGTAATCGCCGAGCACCGGAAACGGCTCGGTATCCTGCAACCGGCGCCCCAGCGTGCCAAGCGCACCCGCCAATGCGGCAGGGCCACCAGGAAAGGCCGACAACGGCTTCTGCTGCACGAAGTCGATGATCACTACGCCGTTGGCGTCGTCGATGTGCCGTACCGGCGGCGCGATGCCCGCCTCGGCTGCAATGCGCATGCAGGTGTTCTGGTGCGGATTGCGCAACGGACTGCGCGGGCCTTCCAGCCGCAGCAGATAGTCGCGCTCTGCAGTATTGATGCGAAATGCCAATGCGCCTGAAGCACCGCCCGTCACTGGTGCCACTACTGCAACAGGTGCAGCTCCGAAGGCAGCGGCAACAGCGTTGCGGGTTTTGTCATGCAGGGTTTCCGGTATTGCGTCGATTCCTTTGATGTTCATGGTGCTCAGCCCTCCTGGGGCGAGAGATAGTGGTGAAACCAGTCGCACGCCAGCGCAGTGGCTTCATCGCGTGCTTCCGGAGTTTCAAAACGTTGAGTGGCGCCAGCGATGACCTGGAGGCTGTACGTTTGGTACGGCGCAAAGATCGATGCACTGAGCTTGTTGAAGCCGAGGCCGACGCGGTCGGCGCCACCGGCAATCAGCAGCGTGGGGGCTTTTAATTTCCACAGCGATGAGCCGGCCAGGTCGGGCCTGCCACCGCTCGACACCACGGCACGCACAACGGCAGCTCGTTCACCGGCAGCAAATACCATTGCCGCCGCACCGATGCCGGCCGCCCAATAGCCGAGCGGCAACGCGCTCAGCAGCGGTTGCTGTGCAATCCAGTCGGTAACCGCAAGCAGGCGAGTGCCCAGCATGTGGAAGTCATGCTCGAGCTCGCCGTTGTTCAGCTCTTCGTCGTCGGTCAGTAAATCCACCGACACCGTGGTGAACGCCGCCTGGTTGAATGCACTCGCCACAAAACGCGAGGCCGGTCGATAACGACTGCTGCCACTGGCATGCACGAGCAGCACCAGGCCGCGTGCTTGCGCTGCCAGGCCCAACTCGGCATCCAGCTCGGCGCCAGCCACGGCGATGCGCAGCAAGGCAGGTTTTGCCGTGGTCTCTGCATTGTTGGCGGCAGCCGATTGCTGCGCATTCACCGCCTCGATGTGGCCGACAAACTTCGGCCACGACTCGACACCATGCTCGCGCGCAATCACCAGTTGTGCATCAGCCAGCTTGAATAGTGGAGGATCAGGATCCGACGACTCGCGCCAGCGCGGATGGTGGCGGCGGATACGGGTGAGGACATCAGCATCGCCCGCCGCAAAAGCCTTGAGCAGTTGCTTGGCCTGCTTGCGGTACTGCGCAAGGTCGGGACGTGGTGGAAGGGTGCGATCGTGCATACGAAGCTCTTTCACATTACCTGACGTCCGCATCACAGGCTGGAAAGAAGTTCGTTACGCAACGTCTCGAAAAAGAGAAGTGACATACCGTACAGGTGGGCACTGCCCTTTCCGCGGACCGGATGCGCCCTGAGCGCGAGCGGAAATCTAGCGGAGCCGTGGCTGGCAAGTCAATACGGGGCAAACAATGGCGCATCAGGCAATGTTGCAAGCCCACCTGAAGCGCCACTTCGCCGAATCCGGACGCGACGACGACATCCTGTTCACGCCATTCGATCCCGAGGGTCCCTCGTACATGCCCAAGGTTCGTATTTCAAGGCTCCGGATGCCGTGTGGGTGAAACTGATAATCCCGACCGCCCCGAGGGCATTGGCAGGGATCAGTTTGGCCCGTTGGACACGCAAGCCAGCATTACGGTAAAACGATAAACACCTTCCTTTCTGGAGACCTTCATGAAACTGATCCTGACCGCTGCTCTCATCGCCCTCACGCTGCCCTTGATGGCTGCCGAGCCCCAGGCTGGCAGGCC
>CANCGR010000435.1 GCA_947377625.1 Gammaproteobacteria bacterium
CAATCGCAGCACGGCCCTTGAGAAATTCGGCACGGTTGCGCCACTGGCTGTCGGCGGTATAGGCCAGCGCGACTTTCTCGGGATTGCGGTTGTTCCAGCCGTCTTCGGCCGCGCGCACTTTCTGCTTGGCAGTGGTTTCGTTGAAAGGCGGGAATGGCGGACGTTGCTCGGACATGTCGACTCCTTGGCTGGAATTTGCTTGCGACCAATATTACCTCGCCCACACGCAGCGATACTATCCGGCCGCGCCGGGAGTTATGCTGTCGCTTGCTGAAAAGCCGGGGCAGCCGCTGCCTTCCGCCCGGCAATCCCCCTTCATTTGCAGGAGTTCACCGCATGCACAAGCGCCTATTGGCAAAACTGTTGTTGCTCGCCCCGCTCGCGTTGCTGGCAAGTTGCACGTCGTTCCTGCGCAACGACGTGGTGTCGTTTCATGAAGGCAAGCTGCCGCAGAACGGCAGCATCAGGATTGAAGCCAGCGATCCTGCCAAAGCCCAGAGCCTGGAATTCCGCTCTTATGCACGACTGATTGGCGCGCAGCTCAACACGCTGGGCTATTCGTTCGTTGACGACCCGGCCGCTGCCACCACGCTGATAGCGCAGGTCGATTATTCCGTCGCAGCCGCAGGGGCGCAGACAAGGGTGGATAGCCCGCTACAATCTTCCGTGTACTACCATTTCCAGTACGGCCACTTCTATGATCCTTTCCATTTCGGGATCGATGACGATTTCTCCCGCGATGTTGTTACCACGGCCAGTTACCTGCGCAGTTTGTCGATGGTAATTGTGAAGACTGCCGAGCCCAAAACGCACCTGTTCGAAGGTCACGTGCAGAACCACGGGCAGCAGAACCAGCTGCCTGACGTCATGCCTTACTTGATCACCGCCCTGTTCTTGAACTTTCCCGGCGAGAGTGGCGTGACCAAAACTGTGACTATTGAAATGGACAAGCCCAGAGGCAAGTAGCTTGGATTTCGTCGCGCTGACACAACAGGTCAAAACCTGGGGCCGCGAGCTGGGTTTTCAGCAGGTAGGCATTACCGACCTCGACGTGCAGCAACATGCAGAACATTTACGCGCCTGGCTGGAGCAGCAATACCACGGCGAAATGCA
This sequence comes from Gammaproteobacteria bacterium, assembly GCA_947377625.1. Taxonomy (GTDB): domain Bacteria; phylum Pseudomonadota; class Gammaproteobacteria; order Pseudomonadales; family Pseudohongiellaceae; genus CAILUG01. Next base: position 1,114 of record CANCGR010000435.1, read on the forward strand.
CTACATGCATAGGCATGCCGGGCTGCGCAGTGAACCGGCGCAACTGGTGCCTGGCACCTTGCGGGTGATTTCGGTGCGCATGGATTATCTGCCGGCGGAAATTGAAACCATTCAAGTGCTGCAAAATCCGCAGCAAGCCTATCTGTCGCGCTATGCGCTCGGCCGCGATTATCACAAGCTGATCCGCAAGCGGTTGCAACAACTGGCTGAGCGGATGGAGCAGGAGGTGGGCCACTTCGGCTATCGTGCGTTTGTCGACAGCGCGCCGGTGCTGGAGCGCGCCTTTGCCGAAAAGGCCGGGCTGGGCTGGATCGGTAAAAACACGATGCTGATCAACAAGCGTGCCGGCTCGTGGTTTTTTCTGGGCGAACTGTTTACCGACCTGCCACTCGAACTGGATGTGAAAGCGGAATTCCACTGTGGCACGTGCACGGCCTGCCTGGAGGTTTGTCCCACACAAGCCTTCGTCGGCCCCAATTTGCTGGATGCGCGCCGCTGCATTTCCTACCTCACCATTGAGTTGCGCGGCAGTATTCCTGTGGAGCTGCGCCCCCTGATCGGCAATCGCGTGTTCGGCTGTGATGACTGCCAGCTGTGCTGCCCCTGGAACAAATTCTCCTCACCCACACAGGAGCGGGATTTCACACCGCGCCATCAACTGGATCGCGCACAACTGCTCGATCTGTTCAACTGGAGCGAAGCTGAATTTCTGCGCAACACTGAAGGCTCGCCCATTCGCCGCATCGGTTATGAATGCTGGCTGCGCAATCTGGCGGTGGCGCTTGGTAATGCTCCTGCTTCGGCAGAGATCGGCGCGGCACTAACCTCCAGACTTTCACATACTTCGCCCTTGGTGCGGGAGCATGTGGAATGGGCATTGGCAAGACAGAATTCCTCAAACCTGGCGGCACTTAGCGGGCAACTGAAGTAATAGCCCTGGATCATGTCACAGCCGTTTTCCACCAGAAACTCCATCTGCTCACGAATCTCCACGCCTTCTGCTACCACCTCCAAACTCAGATTATGTGCCATCGAGATCAGTGCGCGGCAAATCGCACGCTGATTGGTTTCGGTTTCCGCACCCGCGACAAACGAACGGTCTATTTTCAGTGATGCAAAATGCATCGATTTCAAACTGTCGAGATTGGAATAGCCGCTGCCAAAATCATCAATCGCCACCTTCACGCCAAGTGCTTTGAGCTCGGCCAGTGTTTGCAAGAATTTGTTCTTGTCCCTGACCAGACAATTTTCAGTGATTTCAAGCTCCAGCAGTGCTGGCGACAGTTTATGTCTGGCCAGCACATCCTTGATGGTGCTGATCAGATCCGAATGGTTGAACTGTCGTGGCGAAATATTCACCGACACCGGCAGGTTCGCCAGTCCACCTGACTGCCACAGCGCCAGCTGCCGGCACACCGAGTCCATCACCCAGGCGCCAATGGGCTCGATCAACCCGGTGTTCTCGGCAATGGGGATGAAACGCGACGGCGAAACGAAGTTCTGCCCATCGCGCGCCCAGCGCAGCAGCGCTTCTGCTTTCACTACTTTGCCGCTGGATGCTGCCACGATCGGCTGGAAATACATTTCAAAACTCTGTTTTTGGATCGCCTGGCGCAACTGCTGTTCGAGATCATGATTCTCCATCACGATACGATTGAACTCCTGCGTAAAGAATTGGTAGTTGTTGCGCCCGGCCTCCTTGGCCTGATACATCGCAATATCGGAATTCTTCAGCAGAGTATCAGCGTCGACACCATCCACCGGATACAGACTTATTCCCATGCTGCAGCTGAGCGTGAATTCCCTGCCGCCCAGCGTGCACGGCAGGCGAATCGCTTTCAACACGCGCTCTATGGCGCATGAGATATATTCACAATCGTTATTCACATTCTGCAACAGCAGCACAAATTCATCGCCGCCAATGCGCGCCACCGTGTCAACTGTGCGCAAGGTCTGCACCAGACGTTCGGCAATAAGCTTGATCAACAAATCGCCCACCGCATGACCAAGCGTATCGTTGATACCCTTGAAATGATCGATGTCGATAAATACCACGGCGAAGCCCGATCCGTTGCGAGCCGAATGCAGAATCGCACTCTCAATCCGTTCAGCCAGCAAGGCACGGTTGGGCAAACTGGTAAGCACATCATGCGTGGCCTGGAAAGCTATGCGCTGTTCATAATCCTTGCGGGCGGTGATGTTTTCGACGGTGCCCTCGTAATACAGAATATTGCCTGAAGAATCGCGTACGGTATGGGCATTTTCTGAAATCCAGATCACGTTGCGATTCCTGGTATAGACACGCGACTCGAAGTTGTTGACAACACCGTCAGTCTGCATGAGTTCAGCGAACTCAAAACGTCTGTGCGGATCGACATACAACTGCTGCCCTATATCCACCAGGGCCCAGCGCAGTTCTTCCGGAGTCGCATAACCATAAATCGCAGCCAGCGCCGGATT
>CANCGR010000436.1 GCA_947377625.1 Gammaproteobacteria bacterium
GCGCTGGATGTGGGCGTGGTCGCCACCGGCGAAGTGTGGAGCGGCACGCAAGCCTTGGCCAAGGGTCTGATCGACAGCATCGACACCAGTGACGAGTGGCTGGTGGCCAAATGCAAAGATGCAGATGTTTTTGAGGTGAACTGGGAACACAAGCGTCACTTTGCCGACAAACTCAGCTCATTGTTTGAGTTTTCACTTCGTACTGCAATTTCGAAGACACTGACGCAGTGGCTGCATCGGGCGGACAAGGAAAAGTTCTATTCCTGAAGGGATTGCTCATGTTTCCCGCCACTATGCCGTTATTAGGTGCATAGACAGGCCCAGGGAGCATGAGCGTGAAGAACGCAGCCAATGAGTATCAATTGCTGATCTGTCAGCAATCAGCTGCTGCGCTGTGGCAACCTGCGCTCAGACGCTACCTCGCACTGGCCAGTAATGAACAACTGATCGTAGCAGCTGACCTGGAACAGGCAGAAGCCTTGCTGCAATCCATGCCGCCGCTGTGTATTTTTCTGGAGATATCCGAGGCCGATGGCAAAGGTCTGGCCTTGCTCCAGCATCTGGCCATCTCGGAACAAACCATCATTGCCATCACCCGCGATTGTGACCGGGCAGAAATACAATCCCAGGCGCTCGCCATGGGCGCAGTAGCTGTGCTGACTTATACGCAGATCACCGCCCCACCATTGCAACGTCTGTTGATGGACGCAGCGCAGCGGCAGCGCCTGCAGCGGCAGGCACACGAGGCCGACCTCGCACTTTGCGCCAGTGAAGCCCGCTTCAAGGATATCGCCGACCGCATCGACCAGGGTTTATGGGTGCGTTCAGCCGATGGCTTGCGATGTCTGTATCTCAACAAAGCGTTTGAAACCATCTGGGGCAGAACCCTGGCAGAAATGAATGCCATAAAGTGGCGTGACACCGTGCATCCTGACGATCGGCAACAAGCGCATTTGGGCTATTTGAAACATCAGGATGACCGCAAGGACTATTTGCTCACTTATCGGATAGTCAGACCCGATGGCGCGATCCGCTGGGTAGAAAACCGCGGGTTTGCCGTGATGGACGATGACGGCAATATGTTGCGCATGTCAGGCATCGTGCGCGATGTCACCCAGCAGCTGCAAATTGAGCAGGATCTGCGGCTCGCGCAAAAACTGGAAAGTCTGGGCCAGCTCTCCGCCGGCATTGCCCATGAAATCAACACGCCGTGCCAATACATTTCCGACAATCTGGTGTTTGTGTCTGACAGTTTTCCTGAGCTTAAGGCCATTCTTGCCGCCTTCCCCGCACTGATTGAACAGGCACGCACTGCCGGTGCTGATACCGCCGAGGCGGAACGTGTGCTCAAGGCTGCAGATATTGAGTTCCTCGCTGAAGAAATCCCCTCCGCCTTGCAGCAATCGCAGTCAGGCATGCAGCAAATCAAGAAAATCGTGCAGGCCATGAAACGGTTTTCCCATCCTGGCGACGACAAGGTCTATATTGATTTGAATGAAACCATCGCCAATACCGTGATCGTAGCCCGCAACGAGTGGAAATATGTAGCGGAAGTGGAAACACACTACGATCCGGCTTTGCCGCAAGTGTTCTGTCTGCCATCGGCGATCAACCAGGTCATTCTCAACATCGTCGTCAACGCTTCCCATGCAATCGCTGACGTTGTGAAAGACGGCCAGCTCGGCAAAATTGTTATCAGTACCCGCGCAGTCAGTGACATGGCCGAAATCAGCATTCGTGACAGTGGTAGCGGTATTCCCGACCACATCAAAGCCAGAATTTTTGACCCGTTCTTTACCACCAAGCAAGTGGGCAAGGGCACCGGGCAAGGCTTGGCGATTGCACACAAAGTGGTGTGCGAAGACCACAAGGGCACCATTAAGGTGGATTCTGTAGTCGGCGAAAGCACTACGTTCACCATCCTGATACCGATACATTCAAAGGAACAGGCACAGCCGGCAGCCGCATGAAGCGCATTCTGTTTGTCGATGATGAACCCAATTTGTTGCAGGGACTGCAGCGCCTGTTGCGACCTTGCCGCCATGAATGGGACATGACGTTTGTCGAAGGCGGGCAGCAAGCCCTGAAATTGCTGGATGAGCAGCGGTTCGATGCAGTCGTTACCGACATGCGCATGCCGGGAGTAGATGGCGTACAAGTGCTGCAATATGCGAAAGAAAAAAATCCCGGCATGGCGAGAATTGTGCTGTCGGGCCAAACCGACAAGGAGGTAATGGCACGCACGACCGGTGTGGCCCATCAATTCATCAGCAAGCCGTGTGATCCCGAACAATTACGCAACGCCGTGGCCCGAGCTTGTCACTTACGTTCTGCGCTGAACAACGACACCATCCTCCGCATTGTTGGCGGTATGGACTCTTTGCCCAGCATGCCGGATCTGTATCTGAAACTGACACAAGCCATGCAGGCTGAATCAGTATCGATGAAGAAAATCGCCGCCGTCGTTTCCAAAGATGTGGCGATGACAGCCAAGGTGTTGCAACTGGCCAATTCGGCGTTGTTCTGCATGCCGCGTCATGTTGAATCCATCGAGCAGGCCGTCATCATGCTGGGCGAAGAAGTCATTCGCTCGCTGGCGCTGTCGGAGGCGGTGTTCAGATGTTTTCACACGGGCTTTGATGCAGCGCAGTTTGCTGCACTGTGGCAACACAGTTTGACCATCAGCGCTGTGGCCCATGCACTGGCCAAAGCCGAGAGCCTCGACAAATTCACCGCCGAACAGGCGCTGCAGGCTGGCATGTTGCACGACATCGGCAAACTGATTCTGGCCACTGCAGTGCCGGACGATTACCAAAAGGTCAACGCGATAGCGCTCGAGCGGCACTTGCCGGTGCATGCTGCCGAGCAACAATTATTTGGTTGCGACCACGGCCAGATAGGCGCGCATTTGCTGGGCTTGTGGGGCTTGCCTGACGGCATTGTTGAAGCCGTGTGTTATCACCATTCGCCTGCGCAATGCCCGCATCCCAACAACCAGTTCACGCCGCTCACCGCCGTCTATGTCGCCAACATCCTGGTGCGCCAGTGTTTGTATGAAGCGGATTTGGCCCCGACAGAAACTGCCGCTTACCAAGTGTGGCTCGACAGCGTAGGGCTCGCTGGCAAAACCGCAAGCTGGCAAACAATCACCCAAGCCATTCTCGCCACAATGGAAGCAGCCTGATGAACAACAGAGTCCTGTTTGTAGATGACGAAGCCCACATTCTCGAAGGCATGCGCAGAAACTTGCGCAAGTACTGCGAGGTTCACACGGCACTCGGCCCGCAAGCGGCAATACAGATGCTGACAGCCGGCGGCGAACCCTTTGCGGTGATCGTCTCCGACATGCGTATGCCGGGTATGACTGGCGTGGAGTTGCTGCAGAAGGCTCGTGAAATCTGTCCTGATACTGTACGTATGATGTTGACAGGCAACGCTGATCAGGAGACCGCAGTACAAGCGGTTAATGCTGGTGAAGTGTTCCGCTTTCTTAACAAACCTTGCAACCCCGATGTCATCGCCGCTGTGGTGCATCTGGGC
>CANCGR010000437.1 GCA_947377625.1 Gammaproteobacteria bacterium
TCCAGTTCACGCTGGCCGGCTTGCAGTTTGATCTGCTTCTGCTCGGAACCGTTGATGCTCGCTTCAGGAATCGACTTCAGGAAGTTCGCGGTTTTTTCGATGCGTGCCTGCAGCTCGGCAAAGGTCACTTCATTGTCTTCATATTTTGGTACTTCCACGCCAGCCAGACGGGCACCACAACCTTTGGCGACGTCGCAGGCGATCTGCACCTGACGGCTCAACGGAAACATGTCAGGGAACAGACGGCCACCAGTCAGCACCTTCTCGTCAATTTTCTTGTCGGCGGCATAGTCGGCACCTTTCTGCAGGATAGTGGAAAGGTTTTTCAGATAATGCAGGAAGATCGGCACTGAGGAGGAATACATGGACAACGACATAATGACCCCTGGAATTTGATGTTGGATGGAAAAAATTTGTGCGGGAAAAAGCGGCTGGATTCTACTCCACAAACGCCCGCTCGATCACGTAATGTCCCAAGTTGCCATGACGGGCTTCGGTGTAGCCAAGCTCGTTGAGGATACGACAGGTATCTTTCAACATCGACGGACTGCCACACAACATGAAGCGGTCATCGTTAACGTTGAGCGGCGGCAAACCGATGTCACTCTGCATTTTGCCAGTCACGATCAAATCGGTAAGACGACCGGTGTTGCGGAACTTCTCGCGGGTAACTGTCGGGTAATAGATCAGTTTGTCTTTGACGATGTCACCCAGGAACTCATGCTCAGGCAACTCTTTGGAAATGAAATCCTGGTAGGCCAGCTCGCTGATATAACGCACGCCATGAACCAACACGATCTTCTCGTAAAGATCATAGACTTCAGGATCCTTGATGATGCTCATGAAAGGCGCCAGACCCGTGCCGGTGCCGAACAGATAAAGATGTTTGCCCGCCAGCAGGTTTTCCGCCACCAGCGTGCCGGTGGGCTTGGCGCCGACCAGCAGTTTGTCGCCCACTTGCAGATGCTGCAGGCGTGAGGTCAACGCGCCGTCCTGCACCTTGATGCTGAAAAACTCGAGCTGCTCTTCATAGTTGGCGCTGACCATGCTGTAGGCGCGCACCAGCGGACGGTTTTCCACTTCCAGGCCGATCATCGTGAAAAAGCCGTTCTTGTAGCGGAAGCCCGGATCGCGGGTAGTGGTGAAGCTGAACAGCGTGTCATTCCAGTGATGCACACTGGTCACGGTTTCATGTTGGTATTTGCTGCTCATGGGCGGCTCCTGCTTTGCAAAGGCGGCGATTTTAGGCTGAGTTCATTTATAGGTACAATCGTTTATATGATTTTCAATATTCGGAAAAACCGATATGCGCTACACACTGCGCCAACTGGAAGTGTTCCTGGCCACCGCCCGTCAGCAAAACCTCAGCAAGGGTGCGGCCAGCCTGGCCATTTCGCAATCAGCGGCCAGTGATGCGTTGAAGGAACTGGAGCACCAGTTTGATCTGAAACTGTTCGATCGCATTGGCAAGCGCCTGCAACTCAATGACAACGGGCGCGTGTTGTTGCCCAAGGCCGAAGAGTTGCTGAACCGCGCGCTCGAGCTGGAACAAAGTCTGGCACATCAGCACGGGCCCGGCACGCTCAAGGTCGGTGCCACGCTCAGCATCGGCAACCATCTGTGCATTCCGCTGATCGAGCTCTACCGGCGTGAATATCCGCACAGCAAGATCAATCTGGAAATCGGCAATACTGAAAGCATCAGCACCAAAGTGGCCAGCTTCGAACTTGATATCGGACTTATCGAAGGCGATATCAACGATCCGCATCTGGAAATAATTCCCTGGCGCGATGACGATCTGGTGATCTTCGCCAGCCCTGGCCATCCGCTGGCCAGCAAAAAGCAACTGGGCGAAGCCGATCTTGTCAAAGCCGACTGGGTGCTGCGTGAAAACGGTTCAGGCACGCGGCAAACCTTCAACCGCGTGATGCATGAGCTGCTACCGCGCCTGAAAGTGGTGCTGGAAGTACAACAACCAGAAGCGATCATTCAAGCCGTTAAATCCGGCATGGGGCTCGGTTGCCTGTCACGACTGTCGTTGCAAGAACATCTCAAACGTGGCGAGTTGGTGAGTCTGGCTGCACGCGGTCTGGTGTTCCGGCGCAGGTTCTACCTGATCATGCACCGGCAGAAATTCAAGAGCGCCGCGATGAAACATTGGCTCACCTTGTGTCATTCGCCGGCAGGCAAAGCAGAGCAACCGTGAGCACTGCCCTGCCACGTTTATCAATCGGCGGCAAGATTGAATCCGTTCGGTATTTACCGGATTATTACTGTACATTCCAATAACCGCAGAATCATTGAAGACCTCATGTTTGACTGGATAGCCAGCCCTGAATCCTGGATCGCACTCACCACACTGGTGGCACTCGAAATCGTACTCGGGATCGACAACATCATCTTTGTCTCCATTCTGGTCAGCCGCCTGCCTGACCAGCAGCGGGAGCTGGCCCGTCGTCTGGGAATTGGCTTTGCATTGTTTACCCGGCTGGCGCTGTTGTTCTCGCTGTCGTGGATTAGCCGGCTAACTGAGCCCTTGTTCACACTGATGGGCCATGAAATTTCCGGACGTGATCTGGTGCTGATCATCGGCGGCTTGTTCCTGCTCTACAAATCCACCAAGGAAATTCACAGCATCATTGAAGGCGCGGAAGGCGGTATGGATGCGCGCGTGATGGAAAGCCTGATCGGCACCGTTATCCAGATCGGCATTCTCGACATTGTGTTCTCGCTGGATTCAGTAATCACCGCAGTAGGCCTGGTCAAGGAACTGGCCATCATGTCACTCGCCATCATTATCGCGGTCGGTGTCATGCTGCTGTCAGCCAAATCAGTCGGCGATTTCATCGACCAGCATCCCACCCTGAAAATGCTGGCGCTGTCGTTCCTGATGATGATCGGCCTGACACTGATCGTAGGCGGCTTCGACATAGAGGTACCCAAAGGCTACATCTATTTCGCGATGGCGTTCTCGGTGATGGTGGAAGTGCTGAACATCAAAGTCCGCAAGAAGTCAGAAAAGGACAATAGTGGTTGAGCGGGATCGAAGCGGAAATTGATAAAACGCCTGCAGCGTTCGAAGCCCACCACACCCGAACCGCGCCAGTGACTCTTAAGTAGCACTGAAGCCGGTTCATAAAAAAAGGGCGCCCGGGGGCGCCCATAAATGGTTGTCTGGCGACAACCTGCTTGATACGAGACCAACTACAGAACTACAACTTCACATCAACAACACAACAACAACTACTACTACTTTCAAACCTCAATAAATCTCTTCCAGCTCATCAATGCCCATCACAGCGGCTGACACGGACTCGCCGTAGCCAGGGCCATCAATAGAGAGCGCCTCACTGCTGTCATCAACAGCGGGTTCCACATCCTGAGCCATTACCACTGTTGCCAAGGACATTAATGCCGACAACAAAATCAGGTATTGCATCTACTACTCCTTACGAAACTGTTTTTTAACTAAACTGCCTACTTTGCGGATCATCAGCGCCAAGCAATTGACTGCTCGTGTTGGTGTTACTGAAGTATA